>CABQMD010000154.1 GCA_902465145.1 uncultured Succinatimonas sp.
TGCCTCGCCGCTTCTTCTCAGGCTATGTGCGCAGACTATCCTACCAAAGATATCACCGTGGTTATCCCTAAGAACCCCGGCGGCGGTACCGATACCACAGGCCGCGGCATCATTAACATGATGCAGCAGGATTTGGGCGGCAAGGTCAAGTTCGTGCCGGTGAACAAGCCTGACGGCAACGGTATCGTTGGCATGCAGGATGTGGCCAATGCCAAGGCTGACGGTTATACTCTGGGTATGGTTACCGTTGAACTTGACATCTTCCCCCATCAGGGCAAGACCAAACTGTCTTACAAGGACTTCGATTCCATCATCGCCCCGATCGCAGCACCTGCCGCTTTGATCGTTCACGCCAGTGCTCCTTACAATAATCTTGACGAATTCATCGATTATCTGAAGAAGAATCCGGGCAAGGTCATGATGGGTAACTCCGGCATGGGCGCCATTTGGCACATTGCTACCATGGCTATGGAAAAGGAATTCGGCGTCAAGGTCAAGCACATTCCTTATCCTAAGGGAACTGCTGACATCGCTGCCGCTATTGCCGGCGGTCACATCGATGCTACCTTGGCTGATCCTTCATCCTTCAGAACCCAGGTTGAAGCCGGCAAGCTCAAGATTTTGGCCGTGATGGCTGACAAGCGTACCAAGATGTTCCCTGATGTTCCTACTTTCAAGGAATTAGGCCACAACATGGCTATCCGTGCATGGGCTACCTTGGTTGCTCCTAAAGGCACTCCTGATGACGTGCTGAAGGTTTTGCGTGATTCTGCTGCTCGTGTTGCCGCTACTCAGAACTTCACTGATTACTTCTTAAAGCAGGGTATCGATCCTACCGACATCATCGGTAAAGATGCCGACAAGATGATGGCTGATGACGACGCCATGTACGCCGAGTTTATCTCCAAGCTTTCTAAGTGATCTGAAATAAAGCCTTCCCCTTGCGGGAAGGTTTTTTAAAATCTTATTTAGAAAAACCCGGAAAAAGCGTAAGTATTATTTTTTTTCCGGGTTTTGTTCACTAATGAACCTTTCTTAAATTAGTGATCAGGACTGCTCAGAATTTAATCAAGACGGATGTATTTCAAGGAGTGATGCTATGCCTTCGATGGCTGTATGCAATTTCTTAGTAGCTTTGGCTACTGCATTGGTTGGAGGAGGAATTGTAATAACCTCCGTAGGCTACGGCATTGAAATGTCAATGTTCGGGCCAGGTTCAGGATTCTGGCCTTTCATTCTGGGGCTGGGATTGCTGGTGATCGCAGCCTTGATTGTGTTTGACACCTTAAAGCGCTACAAAGAGTTATCAGCTCAAAAAGTAGTATTCGTCTCACAAGGATGTTTCGGATCTTACCGCATGATGCTGTTGTGCTTTGTCTATGCGGCGCTTTTCCCTCTGGTGGGATTTTACATAGCTTCGGGATTGTTCATGATCGCCGCCATGTATATGCTTGGCTTAAGGAAACTTCCTTTAATCATAGGCATTACGGCTATTTTTCTAGTTTGCCTATATCTTTTGTTTTCGCTGGCATTGCATATCCAGCTCCCTCAACCTTTCTTTATGGAGTAACAAGACATGCAAGCTGTAATTGATGCTTTGTTGCAGGTAGGTACTTTAGAAAACCTGTGTCTGGTTATTATGGGTACCGCAGTAGGTATCTTCATAGGAGCAATGCCGGGGCTTTCCGTGAACATGGGCTTGGCCTTGCTCTTCCCGGTTACTTTTTCAGTAGGCGGTTTGGGCGGCATTATCATGCTGCTTGGTATTTACTGCGGTGCAATTTACGGCGGCTCCATTACCGCAATCTTGCTGAGAACTCCGGGTACTCCTGCCTCGGCAGCCACCACGCTTGACGGTTATCCCATGGCCATTGAAAACGGTCAGCCGGGACGTGCCTTGTCAATTTCCACCACTGCTTCAACCTTCGGCGGAATTTTTTCAATTTTCTGTCTGATCTGTTTTGCTCCTTTGTTGGCTCAGGTTGCTTTGACCTTCTCAAAACCTGAATATTTTGCCTTGGCTATATTCGGCATCAGTATGGTGACTTCGGTTTCGGCAGGATCCATCTTAAAAGGAGTGATTGGATGTCTGGTGGGATTATGGATTGCAACCATAGGTCTTGATGCCATGTCCGGCATGGAGCGTTTTACTTTGGGAACGCTCTATCTTTCAGGCGGCGTCTCCTTCATGCCCATCCTGATTGGTCTTTTTGCTTTGACTCAGGTTTTTGTGAATGTCGAAGACATTAAAAACGGCCAGGCCAAGATCCCGGATCTTAAAATAGACGGAGTATTGCCGTCAGCTGCTGATTTTAAACTTACTCTGCCTACTTTGGTCCGTTCTTCCGCTATCGGTACTTTCATAGGATGCGTACCCGGTACCGGCGGAGACATAGGTTCTTGGATCTCCTATAACCAGGCTAAAACCTGGGCCCGCGACAGCTCGAATTTCGGAAAGGGCGATCCTCGCGGTATTGCTGCTTCAGAATCAGGCAATAATGCCGTGGTAGGCGGTGCCTTCATTCCGGTTTTGACTTTGGGTATACCGGGAGACGGAGCTACTGCCATTATTTTGGGAGCACTCATGGTTCACGGTATTCAGCCGGGGCCTCTGCTCTTTATCAACAATCCTGTGGAAATTTATACGATTTTTATCGGCTTGTTGCTTGCCAACGCTTTGATGGGACTTATGGGATTCTCGCTTATCCGCGTGTTTACCAAGGTAGTTAATGTTCCGAAGAAGATCCTGTTGCCTATCATCACTGTCATGGCCATGCTCGGAACTTATTCCTATTCAAACTCAATACCTGATGTCTGGATCATGATCGCCGCAGGTGTGATCGGCTTTATTATGCACAAATGCGATATGAGCGTCCCCGGAGTCATAATCGGTATCATTCTCGGCAAGCTTGCAGAAGAGAACTTTACCGGTTCGTTGATGATGAGCGACGGCTCTATGGCAGTGTTTGCCGAGAACCCTATCTGTGCCGTACTGTTAGTACTTTCTTTGGTAAGTTTGATGTCTCCTACCTATAAGCCTCTGCTTCGCAAACTTTTTGCAAAGAATAAAGACTGACAGATCTTTTTTCTGAATATAAGCCTCATGAATATTTCATTCATGAGGCTTTTTCTTTGCTGTGAATTCAAGGACGGCCGTTTGACGGTTATAATTCCATGCATGATGGCTAGATTTTCATTAAAACGTATCTTCGGGATCCTCGATCTCTATATCGGGCGCAACATGCTTACCTCTGTTTTGCTGATGGCAGCATGTCTTACGCTTTTTACCGGTCTTATCACTTTTATCGATAAAATGCGCTACATAGGGCGCGGTTCAATCGATTTTTTATTTGTATGTAAATACGTGTCTTATCTGTTGCCGGGAATATTCGTAACGTTTTTTCCCGTGGCAATTTTGATAGGCGGAGTTATAAGTCTCGGATCTTTGGCCAGAGGATC
>CABQMD010000155.1 GCA_902465145.1 uncultured Succinatimonas sp.
ATGGGACTTGAGATCCCCAATCCCAAACGCAAACTCATTACTTTGCGCGATGTGGTGGAAAGCGAACAGTTTTTGAATACCAGAGCGCAGTTGCCGCTTTGTCTGGGAGTTGATGCTGCCGGAGTGCCGGTGGTTGCAGATCTGGCCAAAGCACCGCATCTTTTGATAGCAGGTACCACCGGTTCAGGAAAGTCAGCCGGTATCAATTCCATGTTGCTGTCCTTGCTTTTAACCAGATCTCCTGCCGAATTGCGCTTCATTTTGGTCGACCCAAAACAGGTGGAGTTTTCACTTTATGAGGATCTGCCTCATCTTATTTGTCCTGTTATTTCAGAAACCGATGAGACCATGGCTGCTTTGCAGTGGTGCGTAGGAGAAATGGAACGTCGTTATCGCCTCATTTCCAATCTCAAGTTGCGTTCGGTCAGCGAATACAATGCTTACATACGTCAGCAAAATTCTTTGGGTAAGGTGGTTTTCGATCCTGCCTGGTCTCCCGAGATGGGCGGGCAACCTACGATCTTAAGACCTTTGCCTGCTATCGTAATGGTTATAGACGAATTTGCCGATCTCATGGCTGCATTTGAAGGTCGCGGTAAAAATAAAGGACCTCAGCCTGATCAGTTGGTACAGCGTCTGGCGCAAAAAGCCCGAGCAGCTTCGATGCATCTGATGCTGGCAACCCAGTCTCCTAGATCTTCTGTGATCACCGGAACCTTAAAGGCCAATCTGCCTTCGCGCATAGCCTATACCGTGCAGTCCAATTTGGATTCCCGCGTGATTTTAGACGACAACGGTGCTGAAAATCTGCTGGGTAACGGCGATATGCTGGCAAAACTTATGGGACTTGCCAATAACCAGTTGTTCAGAGCTCACGGACCGTTTGCGTCCAATAAAGATGTCAATGCGGTGGTCGAAGCTTGGAAGGATCACTGCGGCGCTCCTGAATATTTGGACGGAGTTACCGATCTTGAAGATCCTGACGACGATTCTGAGCCTGAGCTGGGCAGTGCGTCGGAACGATCCCACAAGCTTGATAAGGATTATGATGCGGTTGTGGCCTATGTAAGGGAATACCAAAATCAAAACAACGGTGCCGCCCCCAGCATGAGTCTTGTGCAGACTGAGTTTTGCTTCGGGTACCCGCGCACTAAAAAGATTTTCATGCAAATGAAACGCAACGGCGATCTTTAAACTTCGATAAAGGAGGCAAATTGTGAAACGTTCCCTTTTGTTAGGAGCCTTGATCCTAGGTTGTGCTCAGCTTGCCTTCGCATCGGAAGCTTTTGCAGATGATGCAGCGCAGTTGCGTCAGAAATTGTCGTCGATGCAGGCTTTAAGTGCTGATTTTAAGTCAGAAGCAGTAAGAAGCGACGGCGGTAAAAGTGAGTCTTCGGGAAAACTTGCTTTAAAACGACCTGACAAGATGATCCTGCATACTTTGTCCCCTGATGAGACCGTTCTTTATACCAAAGGGGATGATATTTTTTATTATGATCCTTTCGTAAATCAATTGTCCATCTACAAGCGCAGTGTTGGTAATACCTCGCCTTTTTTACTTTTGACCGATCACAGCGAAGCGCTGTGGAAAAATTATGAAGTTAAAGCTGATGACGGAAACTATACGGTGATCTCAAAGCAAGGCGGAGATATCGTTTCTATGGATTTGAAGTTTGAAGGCAAGACGATTAAAGCACTCATACTTAATATGAAAGACGGCACCGTTAACAGCTATTCTCTTTCGAATGTCACTTCTGCAGCCAAAGATGCCGATTTTTCTGTGCAGATCCCGGATGACGCGGAGATAGATGATGAGCGCGGGGCAAACTGAGCTTTTTGTTACAGAGGCTGATGAAGCTCCTTCGGATAATCATGAGGATCTTGCAGGGGCACCGCTTGCCGCAAGATTAAGACCGCGTACTTTGAATGAATATATAGGCCAGTCTCATCTGATCGGAGAAGGCAGGCCTTTGCGTAAGGCTTTGGAGCGCGGTCAGTGTTATTCCATGATCCTTTGGGGACCTCCCGGAGTCGGAAAGACTACGCTTGCATTGATCTTTGCCGGGGCTTGCAATGCCGTACTTGAACAGATCCCTGCGGTAACTTCTGGGATCAAAGAAATACGCGAAGCCATAGACAGAGCTAAAGCAAGGCGTCGTCAGGGCGTACGTACGTTGCTTTTTGTAGATGAGGTTCATCGTTTTAACAAATCTCAGCAAGATGCTTTTTTACCTCACATAGAAGACGGTACGGTTACTTTTATCGGAGCTACTACAGAAAACCCTTCTTTCAACGTTAATAAGGCCTTGCTTTCAAGAGCACGTGTTTACGTATTAAAAAAGCTTAGTTTTGAGGAATTGTCAAAACTTACTGCTTTGGCGCTGACATCAAGCCGCGGATTAAAAGACGAGCACTTGATCTTGGGAGAAGGAGTGGAAAAAGCTCTTTGCGATCTTGCAGACGGTGACGGCAGACATCTTTTGAATATGCTGGAGATGCTTTCTGATCTGGCAGCACCGATGAAAGACGGTTCAAGACTCGTTACCATGAGTATGCTCGGAGCCGTGGCCGGACGTCGCATGCTTAATTATGACAAAGGCGGGGATGCGTTTTACGATCTTATCTCGGCTTTTCATAAATCGGTACGCGGCAGTGCTCCGGATGCTGCTTTATATTGGTATGCACGTATTCTTGAGGCAGGAGGAGATCCTCTCTATGTAGCAAGAAGACTACTTGCAATTGCTACGGAGGATGTGGGACTTGCCGATCCAAGAGCAATGGAAATAGCCTTAAATGCTTGGGATATTTTTGAGAGAGTGGGAGCTGCAGAAGGTGAGCGTGCCATTGCAGAAGCTGCGGTTTATCTGGCGTTAGCTCCCAAGAGTAACCATCTTTATACCGCTTTTGCCAGAGCAAGAGAAGATGCCCAAAAGCAGGGCTCTCTTGAAGTACCTTTGTACCTTAGAAATGCTCCTACCAAACTCATGGAAGATCTTGGATATAAACGAGGTTATCGTTATGCTCACGATTTTAAGGGAGCATATGCAGACGGGGAGTGTTTTTTCCCTGAGGATCTAGCCGGTACCCGTTATTACGCACCGTCGGATCGCGGTTTTGAAGCTGTATTGCAAAAGAAAGAAGAATTCCTGCGTCAAAGAGATGAATTAAGTACCCAACTTCGCTATCCGAAGGACTTTATCGGTAACAAAGTCAGTCATCGCGGTGATGAGGATAAATTTTGATTTTGAGACCGGAGCTAGTTTCATTGAATTTAATAAGTTGATCATAATCACATTTTTGTGTTAAACATGCAATTAGTTAACTTTTTGAAAATTAGACGTTAAATCCTAAAAATCGTCAAAAATCAGCGGGATCTGCCTAAATTTAGCGGGAAGCATTTTCTGACCGTGCATACTTGTTGATGCGGCAAT
>CABQMD010000156.1 GCA_902465145.1 uncultured Succinatimonas sp.
TTTCCATAATACAGTCTTGATTTTAAATTTTATTTTGATTTTTATGTTTTGATTTTCTCAGTATAGCTCGCAAATTACAGAGATTTTGACAAAAGTCCAGATGCATAATCCGGTCTGTCGCTCAAAAACGGAGTAAGTACGGCGTTCTTTTGTCTGAACAGGTTCAGAAGCTCAAGCGCACCGTGAGAACTGCGGTAAATACATTCCACGGGACGCAAAGGGAGCACCTGAAAGAAATGAGTAACGCTACCGTCTTCAAGCACCGCACTTTGGGCCTGTCCTGGGTATGCTCCCATAGCCGTAAGCATGGCTCCGCGAAAATCGGCAACGGGGGAAAAAGGACTATCTTGAGCCGTGAAATACCCAAATCCTATGAAATTTTGCGAACTTATGACGTGTTCAATCAGGCTTATGAGTAAGAAAACTTCCCAATTGCGCTGTCTGTCACCTGAAAAATCATAATCCTTGGGCAGCGCCAGACTTAATTCCAGTCTGGAATTGGCTCCTACATCAAAGCCTTGCGGCACGTTCAGTCGTTTGCCTGAAAGTCCGCAGGTTACCAGCAACTGATAATCGTGATCTTCGTGAGGAAGACAACGCAAGATGTCCACGTTGAAACTTGAAGCAAGTTTTACGTATTCCCCGAAATTGTTGCGTATATGACTGCTGACGATGTTTTGATCTCCCACCGCAAGCCCGGGGAATTCGCTTTCAATCATGCGGGTACGGCAAAGCTCAAGCATGGTATTTACCTTCCCCATGAGATCTCCTGAGTTTACCGAAACAAAGCGCTGAGCATGCTCAAATCTTATGAGAGCCTCAGGGATCAGCCCCTGCTTAAAAAGTATATAACCTTTTAAAAACAGCCAATTAGGATCATCACGTCCTTCGCTGGCCCATGAATCTATCCCCAAATTGGCCCGCTCCATAAGCTCATACCCGTCCTGCACGGTATTCGCGGCATTTACGCACGCACGTACGTATTCAAGCGTAAGAGCGTAGTCAGGAGACTTTTGTTTTTCTATGAGTTTGATGATCCCGAAGAATTCGTTCTTGTCGTTCAAATCTCGTATAGTCGCGTATAGATCGGTTGTTTTCAAAACGAAATTTCCAAAAAACGGTAAAAAAAAACAACCGCAATTTGCTTAACGTTACGGTTGCCACGAAGTTCAGACGTGCAAAGAATGCTCGCCGCGGAAGATACCGCATACGCCGGAACGTACGGTTTCGGTAACTTCAAACTGTTCGGAGACGGCTTTTAAGAAACGGTCGATCTCAGCTGAAGTATTCACATATTGCAATATGTAAAGTTCAGGCGTGACATCGACAATTTCTGCCCTGAAGATATCGCACAAATTTTTAATCTCGGCACGAGCCGTATGTCCTGCCGCCTGTACCTTTACAAACAGGATCTCACGCTCCACCACTCCGTCGCTGTCATCATCAAGAGACGCTACCTTGATCACATTCACCAGCTTATGCAATTGCTTGGTGATTTGTTCAAGTTCTACTTTGTCACTTTCGGTAATGATGGTGATCCTGGTGACGCTGCGGTTCTCAGTAGGAGCTGCGGTGATGTCTTCGATGTTATAACCGCGTTGGGAAAAAAGACCCACCACCCTCGATAAGGCTCCGCTTTCATTTTCAAGCAGTATGGAAATAATCTGTCTCATGGTGTCATTCTCCGCTCATAAACATATCGGACATACTGCCGCCCATCTGCTGCATGGGCATAACTTTGGCCTCGGTATCACACCTGATGTCAACAATCACCAGATCATCTTTGAGGCTTAAAGCCTGTTTTACCGCCTGTTCAAGATCAGAAGGGTTTTCAACCTTTATCCCCTGATGTCCGTAAGCTTTGGCCACGTCCACAAACTCAGGGTTATCATTAAGATCCGTCCAGCTTATGCGTCCGCGGTAGAACATCATCTGCCACTGGTGCACCATACCCAGAGTATGGTTATCCAATATAAAGATCTTTACGGGTATATGGAATTGCCTGCAAGTTGAAAGCTCCTGAATATTCATCTGGAAAGATCCGTCACCGGTGATCAGGCAGATGGGACGTTTGCGCTCACCTACCCAGGCACCTATAGCCGCAGGAAAACCGTATCCCATGGTTCCGAGTCCGCCTGAACTTAAGAAACTCCTGGGTTTGTCAAACTTGTAGTATTGAGCGGCAAACATCTGATGCTGTCCGACGTCAGTCACCACGATGGCATCGCCTTTGGTTTCCTTATAGATGGCTTCAATGATCTCCTGAGGTTTTAACATCTTGGGATCTTTTTGATAAGCCAGGCACTTGACAGCTTTCCATTTATCAAGTTGTTTCCACCATTCGTCCATGGCCTGTTCGTCACACTTAAGCTGCAATTCTTCCACCGCTTCAATGAATTGTCCCATTACGGTATTGGCATCTCCTACAATGGGGATATCGGCAGGAACCGTTTTTGAAATAGATGCCGGATCTACGTCTACATGTACTATCTTGGCCGCAGGACAGAACTTCTGCACGTTATTGGTTACGCGATCATCAAAACGCACGCCTACAGCCAATACCAAATCAGCTTTATCCATGGCCATATTGGCTTCATAGGTACCGTGCATTCCGAGCATACCCAAAAACTGAGGATCATTTCCCGGGTAAACCCCCAGTCCCATTAAAGTAACCGTAACCGGAAGTCTGAAGGCTTTGGCCACGCGCATAAGACGTTCTGAAGCCCCTGAAGCTACCGCTCCGCCGCCTAACATCAGCACCGGACGCTTGGCTTCCGACAAAAGCTTGGCCGCACGGCGGATCTGTCCGCGGTGACCTGACTTGGCAGGATTATAAGAAGGCATGATCACAGGCTCAGGCTCTGGATACTCGAACTTTACCGAAGGACGCACGCAGTCTTTGGGAACATCGACGACCACGGGTCCTGGCCGGCCGGTAGATGCTAAATAAAAAGCCTGACGCAAATACTTAGGTATATCCAAAGCCTTTTGACAAAGATATGAGTGTTTGACTATAGGACGGGTAATACCTATGGTATCCACTTCCTGAAAAGCATCTGATCCTATGAGCGGTGTTCCTACCTGTCCGGTGATCACGACCATGGGTACTGAATCCATATAGGCAGTAGCTATGGCCGTTACGGTATTAGTAGCCCCAGGACCTGAAGTAACCAAGGCAACTCCGACTTTTCCGGTTACTCTGGCATAACCGTCGGCGGCATGTGCCACGGCCTGCTCATGACGTCCTAACACGTGATGGATCTTTACAGAATCGTGTAAAGCATCATAAATATCAAGTACGGCTCCGCCAGGGTATCCGAACAGATACTCAACTCCCAAATCCTCCAAACTATACCATAAGTGATGCCGAAGCATCACTGTGCCAACAAAAG
>CABQMD010000157.1 GCA_902465145.1 uncultured Succinatimonas sp.
GATGGTCTGGTGCAAAAGCAAGGAATGCAATAATGATGCTACGGGCAGAGCAACTCCTGCAATCAGCATCATGATTAAGAGTCTGCTGCCGTAAGTATCAAGAAAATCAGCAGGAGAGGTGGATGCCGTCCAGTCGACTATATTGCCCATGCACATGAAGAACAAAGCTTCTCCTGCTGCCAGCATGGCATTTAAACAGGCAATGGTGATGAGAAACTTCCACAGTCCCTGAGTGTAGAAAAAAATAAAACGGAAAAATCCGTCCGGAGGCTCTCCCCGTTCCTCTGCGGGGAAAGGGGGCACCAGCGATTCAAACCAGCGCCAAAACTTTTCCATATTTTATTTTTCCATCGCGCTCATAAGATCATTGATACGCTGCCCGGCTACATCGATATGACGGGCCAAAGCTGCGACATGATTGGGCAACATCGCATCTCCGGTATCGTTACCGCCTGCCACCACATACAGAGGATTGAAACTTGCAATATAGTCAAGACGTCTTAAAGCTTCATCGACGTTTTCCTGCCCGCCGCGTTCGGCAATCGAACTGTCAACGGCAAGCAAAGCTCTTAACATATTTCCTACCACCGAGCATATGCCTTTGGTAAAAAACACATTGTTATCAGCGTCAAAGTGGCTCATCTGCTCATTGTTCAAAATGCCTATGGAGTAATCGACCATGCTTGAGCAGTATTTTAAGATCTCGTAAATATCGTCGGATTTTAAGTTATAAACACCGGCATTTTTAACATTGGTTCCGACGCTTTGAGCCCATGCACGCCAATTTTTTATACCTTCGCGGTATTTGCCTTCGCAATCATAGATAAACCAAAATCCCCATACTTTTTCAGAATAGGTAAAAAAGCGTGAAGTTGCATCGGCAAGGCGTTTGTCTATGGTATCGGTTTTTCCAAAACGAGCTGCAGTTTTGGCAATGATATCCGATGCAGGACGGGTGGCGTAAATCACGCCATGCTGATATGCAGGAGTATTGTCCATAAGCTGAGGCACGAAAAAGAGATCGTTTACCTCCCAACCAAACGATGAGTCCAGGCAGTCTTCAATAGATTTGACCACACCTTCTGCCAACACAGCGGCCTTATCGTTATCCGTTGCCGCAGGATCCAAGGTCTTCGGAGCATATACCTGCCCTGACGGTGAAGAGATGAGCCCAACTGCGATCAGATATAGCAAATACCAACCGGCTAAGGCTCCTACTACATATTCAACAAAGCGCAGTTTAAACTTGACCATAATTTTTCCTTAAAGACCAAATCTGCATTATGTACGGACACTCAGATCACGGACATTTGTCGCAACACTAACTTTTATCGATATGATTAGCATATCCGAGCAATTTTAAGCACTCAAGCCGTTTGGACAGCTTGGGGGCAATATTCACCAAATTGACGGTGAATATTTTTCTAAAACACTGCATATTTCACAAATTGACGTTCAGATCCTGAGAACACCAATGCCATATGGACCTGCTTAAGCTTTGGATAAAGCTGCTCTCCGTAATGTCTGGTTCTAATCTGCTTTTCAGCGTCTTTTAATAACAGCTCCGGATCATCACCTTCTCTTTGATACTTAAATTCCATCACAAAATATCTTGTCCCTGCAACGAATTCCAAATCCGAACGCCCTTTGGCATTATGCATTTCCACCGTGGCTTTGATTTCCGCTCCCCTTAAATACATCTGCAGATGAGAGCGTACCGAAGCTTCATCTTGTATGGGGTAGTACTGATAATCAATCTCAAGATACAGACGGTTTAAGGTCTTTACTATATCTTCAGGAGTTTGGGTTTCAAAAAGCTCGTTTGCACCTATGTCCAAAAAACTCAGCGGATCACGGTTGCCAAAAAGTCTTTCTGCATACAGTACCGCCATCGAATCGGCTACCTCTGAGTTAGGATAGTTAAGCACCACGGCTTTATCTTTAGGCATAGCCTTCTTAATGGAAAGATAACATATCTGAAACAGCAAGGCTAAATCGTTCACCTCTCCCAAATCGCAACTTGCATCAAGCTCTCTTATACTGATACGTTGCTCTCTGCCGTAGGCATCGGGAGTACAAAGGCTGTGTTTTTTTATGTAATTGATCAGTACCGAAGGCAATCTGCTTGATTCATACCAGTAATTATTAAATTCGTTTTGCGGGTACTTTAAAAAATTAAGCACCGACCTAGGACTAAATACATGGGTTGATGCATTACTGTCAAAACAATACCCGTCATAGTATGTCGCCATCTTTTTAAGACAGGCTTCATAACTTATATTCAATACCTTAGCTGCGTTTTCAACAAAAGGGGAGAAGTATTCCTCTATCTCTTCTTTCGTATACCCGAGCAAAGTACCGTAATCGCTCATCAGACTTAAATCGATAACGTGATTGGCTCCTGAAAATATCCCCAAGTACTTGTATTTATTTACACCGGTCATGAAAACAAAGCGCATCTTCTAACTTTGATTTTTTAAATCAAGGTAGAACGCATACAGCTCATTTTTTACCTCTGAGAACAATTTCTCATTATCAAGGCAACGATTTAACGGAGCATCGTATTCATCAATGAGCAGTACCAAACTTGCATCATCAAAACCGTTTAACAGGCGGTCAAAACGGGGTACAAACGTGTCCTTCTCATTTTCTTCAGGAAGTTTCAATCCAATTCTAATTAAGGCATTAGACAATTGATTTTCAAAGGCTATCAGAAATTCTTTCACATCGGAAAAAACACTGCACAAGGAAAAATCCAAACGTAATACTTTATAAGTTTTCTCCTTCTCCCAAAACTTACGGTACTGCTTATCTATCTTAAGTCCTTCAAAATATTTAAGTCCGTGCTCAAACAATGAAGCAAAAGTACTTATAAGCAGTGTCTTGCCAAAACGACGCGGACGGGTGAACAAGAAACTTGAATTAAATACGGAGATATTCAGAACAGCTTGTGCTTTATCTACGTAAATCTGCTCTGAAGAACGCAAAACTTCAAAATCAGCGCTGTTCAAAGGTAACTTTCTTGAGAGCAACGAATTCATAGGGACAAAATCAGTTGACATTGCTACTGTTCCTTAAAAAATTTCAGCCGTTCCAAAGAATAAGATCTCAGCTAACCAAGATTTTCTTCACTTGTTCTCAAACAAAGCATCAAAACTACGCAACGCTACCAGTAAAGAGCGGTATTCCCGCCATTTACCGCGGTAATACTCCTCAGCTACGGTATGCACACACAGTTTTTTTGGCAATAAATCAGGAGTTTTCAACAGCTCATAAAACTTCGGAATTAGCACATACTGAAACCAGCAATGCAACTCCATGGTATCAAGGCAAAACGGTACCGTACTTAAAAAAGCCTCTTTGTTCGGACGTAAAGAGTC
>CABQMD010000158.1 GCA_902465145.1 uncultured Succinatimonas sp.
TGCTGATCACCCTTGCTGTAATGTTTGTCGTTCTTGCAACCTTTGCTCTGATCGTAGTTAATATGATCAGTGATTACACTACAAGACGAGATCAGGATCTTAAAACTCTTACCAACCACGCAAAAAACATCATTGCCGACACTGAAGATCTGTTACTAAATCCCAATCAAATCGCAATGTCCAGAACCTTACTTCTGGTTTTACACAGCCGTATACTGCGATGCCTGAATAAAATGGCCGAGGTTCACAACGGATCGTCAGCTGATTTAAAAAACATCAGCGATCGCATTGCTTCTGAAAAGAAAATAATGGCAGAAATCAAAAGTAGCCATCGTGACGATCTGGCATTCAGACCTCCTGAAAATGATGCCGTAGCTTTGGGACAACTCAGAACGATCAAAAGACTGCGCACTGTATTACGTAATGAAATGCGCCAAGGAATAGACGTCAGCACCTCTGATATTCAAATAGAAGATCGCAGACTTTATCTTTTAGTTTTAAAGGTTAATATTTCAAATCTTGTACAGCGTATTCTTGAGCTAAAAAAACTAAAACAAACAGGATCCTGCAGACTTCTGGTACAAAAAGGCCTTGAGGTCATTCAAAACTCCAATATAAAAGACGATTGGATAAATGAGAAAGCCGATCTTTTAAACCAACTGCAAAGAGGGCTTGATGCCGAGAAGAACAGGCGTCTGCTCGATATGCAAGCAGATGCCGGAAAAATTGCCGAAGACAAAAAAGATATGGATGAAATCTTCGGCGACAAGAAAAAGTGGTAGAGGTTCATCCTCTTCCGCCTTTACCTGCTGTGATCAGTTTTTACCTGCAGGAATAACCTTCAATGTAGCTTCGTCTTTGTTTGCACATTGAGCACTCTGTTGCATGGCAGCATCGACAAGGCACAAAGCCAGCATGGCTTCGGCAATGGGTACGGCTCTTATTCCCACGCAGGGATCGTGTCGTCCGTGTGTTACCACACTTACCTCTTCACCAAAACGGTTAAGGCTGCGTCCCGGCACCAAAATACTTGACGTAGGTTTTAAAGCCATACGTACATTGATCCTTTGTCCCGAAGAAATCCCTCCCAAAATACCGCCGGCATGATTGGACAAAAATCCCTCACGTACTATTTCATCACGCGCTTGACTGCCGCGCATGGATGCCATGGCAAAACCGTCTCCTATCTCTACGCCCTTGACGGCATTAATTCCCATCATTGCATATGCTATCTCTGCGTCAAGCCTGTCAAACACAGGGCTTCCCCAACCGGCAGGAACACCTCGTGCCTGTACCTCAACTACAGCTCCGACCGAATCACCTTCAACAGCCAACTCCTTAAACAGAGTTTTAAGCCTGTCTAACTGACTTTCATCAATGAAGTTAAATTCATTATCGTAAGCTTTAAAGCAGTCATGTTCTGAAGATGAGATCTCTCCTATGGCAGTTACCGCTCCGCGTATTTCTATTCCGTAGTATATGTTCAGAACCTTTTTAGCTACTGCACCTGCCGCCACGCGCATAGCAGTTTCCCTTGCTGATGCTCTTCCGCCGCCGCGATAATCTCGTATTCCGTACTTGGCCAAATAAGTGTAATCGGCATGACCTGGACGAAAATCATCTTTAATCGCACTGTAATCTTTAGAACGCTGAGAAGTATTTTCTATAAGCAGACCTATGGGAGTTCCGGTGGTTTTGCCTTCAAATACACCGGAAATGATCTTTACTTGATCAGCCTCATTACGCGGAGTGCCATAACGCGACGAGCCAGGACGTCTGCGATCAAGATCTTTTTGCAGATCATCTTCACACAACGGGATATTGGGAGGACAACCGTCGATTATGGCTGCCAAAGCCAAGCCGTGACTTTCTCCGCAGGTAGTAACACAAAAATTTCTGCCGAATGTATTTCCTGACATCAGTGTTCACCGTTCACATCATCTTTAGATTTTACAGAATCGGCAAAAAGTTGGTGATAAGCTTGCAACTGTTCCTTGGAAAGAACAAAAACGCCGCTTCCGCCTTTTTTAAGATCGACAAAATGAAAGGGAACCATAGGGAAAGCATCAACTAGGTGTTCTTCAGAATTTCCTACTTCCATGACCAAAATGCCGTCATCTTTTAAGAAATCTGCAGCATCTGCCAATATGCGCCTTGCACAATCCAAGCCGTCATCACCTGATCCCAATGCAGCATCGGGTTCTGAATGATACTCTTCTGGCATATTGTCAAGATCATAACGATCCACGTAGGGAGGATTTGCAACGATCAAATCGTATTTATCGCCTTTAGGCAGATCATTAAAAAGATCGCTTCTTATCGGAGTAACGATATTTTCCAGATCATATGCACCTATATTGATATTACATACCTCCAATGCCTCGGGATCTATATCTACGGCGTCGACCTCGGCTTCTCCGTCAAAATGCAAGGCCATGGCAATGGCTATGCATCCTGAGCCAGTACACATATCCAAAATGCGTTGCGGCTCCCTATCCAGATAAGGATCAAAACCGTTTTCGATGAGTTCTCCTATCGGCGAACGCGGTACGATCACGCGACTGTCTACATAAAATTCACGCCCGCAGAAGAATGCTCGGTGAGTCAGGTAAGGAGTAGGTATACGCTCGATAATACGCAGACGGGCTATTTTGGCAATCAAAACTCTTTCTTCATGGGTAAGTCTTGAGGTCAAAGTTGAATCGTCACAAGGCGGTTGCAAATGCATTACTGCCTGTACTATTTCCAAAGCTTCGTCCCAATAATTATCCGTACCGTGTCCGACGTAAATTTGATGTGCGGCAAAGCATGAAACCAAATAACGAACCACATCTTGAACCGTGCTCAGTTCACTGGTGATTGCCGCCTCCATTTCCTGACTGGTAGGAGGATCATCCAAAAGTTTATAAATTGAAGCTATATCTGGATTATCGGATAATTTTGACATAATAAATCTGACTCAAAGATCCCGTAACAACAAAAATGGAAGCATCCGTGAATGCACGCATTTTGAACATGCAGTCTGCCTTTTATCTGAGCAACAACTTCATGCAAAATCGTATTTCGTCACGCTAACAGAACTACGGCATTTTAACACAGCATAGGATCTGTTTTCGGTTGCTCAATTTGGAAATACAGCATCATTGAAAAAAAATCAGTCACTCGAAGGTAAAGCAACATACTGCCAAAATGTTTTTAATATGCAACCGATATTTATTTTTAAACGGTATATACCACTAAATATACCTTTGGTGCTCAGAGTGAAGGTCTGATCGTTATACTTTAAGAAATATTTTTACCAGCCAACAAAATGCGAAAAGATTGTATCCATGCTGTCTTTCAATTCACAAAACTTGGGTGAACTCTTA
>CABQMD010000159.1 GCA_902465145.1 uncultured Succinatimonas sp.
CTGAAAAATGCAATCCCGATTGATTTACCGAAATAGGCACGCACAGCTTACCGTCCCGGCTTCTGGCCTGCTGTATGGTCCTAACTTTGGAGAGCATGTAATAATCAAGTTCAATAACGAAGGCATTTTTTTCAAAAAGCGGGACAAATTCTCCTGGTTGCATGAAGCCCATTTCAGGAGATCTCCATCGTACCAAAGCCTCTCCGCCTATCACCCTTCGTGATCTGATGGCATATTTTGGTTGAATCCACACTTCAAATTCATTATTTTCCAAACCTTTTTCCATCAGATCTTCTATACGCTTATGTTTGAGTTTAACCTGCTCAAGCGCATCGGTATAAACAACGTATGACTGTCCGCGCGACATTGCATCATCACGAGCCATTTGGGCTGATACTATCACATTGGACATATTAGTTCTGGTACCGCTTTTTAACATGCAAATACCGCATACCGTACGTATATTGACCGCCACTCCGCCTATAGCAAAAAGTTTTTCCGCACGCTCAAAATCCTGCATAAGACTTTCTATTAAAGCTTTTTGCTTTAAAAGTCCCAATATGTATATACCTTCAAGATCAACAGCCACGGCGCATTCTAAAATCCAAGGAAAATTTTCTCTGCACTTTATGATCCAGTTACGTTCAGCTTCCAGCAGATGACAAGATTCATAATTTTTTTCCAAGATATCTGTATGTTTTATAGCTAAAACCATAACAAAAGGGGTACCTACGAACACACCGGAGTTTAATTTTTCAATAACTTTAGGAATGCGTTCTTCAAACCATCTTCCGTTGTGCAAACCGGTTTTTACATTGGTGTAATAGATACGCCTTATAGTGCGGAACGAACGTCTGCGTTCAAAAACCAAATATGTCAGCAATGCGATAATAAATAACAGGGGAACTGCAATGATCCCTATCGAGCGCAAAGGATAACTGTATACGAGATCGATTAAAGACCCGCGGCGTAAAGATTCAAACTCTATTTCATTTGAAAGCATGCGCAAACTACGCTTGTCTATATGCGCGATCTCTTTGTTTAAAATCCTAACTAAGATCGGGTCCCGATTAGCATTTACTCCTACTGCTATCTGATGACTGAATACCGCTGTACCGCTTGTTCTCAATCCACGGTGGCCCGACAGTTCAATCTGAGTTTGAGCCACCAAAGACTTCATAAAAGTAACGTCTGCCGAACCGCTGGCAACTGCATGTAAACAATCTACCAAAGAGGAGTAATAGGTGATGTTGTCGCGCTGATAAAGTTCTTCCATATACTCGCTGGTAAAAAATGTACCGTAAAGAACCGCAACCTTGGGTTTTTCAGGAATACGACCGTCTCTGGTGATGGGGACGTAATCAACCGAAAGGTAAGGAGAGGTCATGCGCATGTTGTAAAGACGAGCACAATTGTAATCTGAATAAAGATCAAAGAGGATGTCAGCCTGACCATGACTTAACATTTCGTTCATTTCAAATTCATTCTGAGATTCCAAAACCTCAAATTTAATGCCCAAATCGCGCTCAAAGATTTTGGCAATATCTGCAATCAAACCGCGGTGATGACCGTTTTCAAAAAAACTGTATGGAGCCTGTCCGCTGGTAGCAACTGCCTTAATAACCTGCCGACGGTTTAAATAATTAAGTTCCTCATCCGTCAGGATAAGCGGTTCACCTGACAGGAAATACTTGGAATTTAAGATATTTTCAAGCATAGGATCCGATGTATGCATGCGCATCATGCTGTTTTGCAACATGATCTTTAGCGCTTCGTTTCCCTTTCGTACCGCAAGATAAACATCGGCATCAAAAAGTTCAGCGACGATAGGCAAATTGACACTACGTCGCAATGCCTCTATAACCATGCCTTCCAAGTCACCATTTTTGTAACTTTCAAACATATTGCTACTGTCATCAAACCCGACAAACTCAAGATTGCGGATATTACGAAACCCTTTTTCAACTAATGCCGCTCTGAGTTTTGGTTCACTCTGAGAGCTTTTGACGAACCCCACTCGTTGGGGCTTTGATGAGTACAATGAAGCTCGGCCATGTCTCAATCCCAAAAAAACCGCGGCTTTTGAAACAGGCGTGGGAACCAAATCATAAGGAAGTTCCTGATTTTTATTGCTTACAACTACAGGAATGACATCTACCTGCCCCGAAGTCAGAAAATCCGTACAATGATTAAAATCGCATTGTTTGTATATAAACCGGCGTCCTGCATAATTTGATAAAGATTCCACGTAGTCAAACAGAAAGCCTGAATATCTGCCAGTCAAACTTTCAAACTCGAAATAATCAGGCGAAACGTAATATCCGAAATTCAACTGAGGCAAGGCTGCAACTGATGGGAAAGAAAAGAATAATAACAACAATCCCAAAATCCAATTGCCAATTCTTTTAGGCATACGTAAGGCTTTTGTTGTTATCATTTATTATTTTTTCCCGACAAGCAAGATTGAATCAGAATTCAAATAAATTGCTATGTTTATAACTTTGACTAAAGTATACAGCAACGAAGTGCGGCTCTTTTGTGAACTCTGCCTGTCAGGCAATAAAAAAACCGTGCAGTGCACGGTTTTTTTTCATTTTCCAAATTTGACATCTATCAGTCAGCAGGCGGAGCATCATTGCCTTCTGAGGCAGGAGCATCGGTCGAACCGTTGGAAACAGTTTCACTCTGAGTTACCTCGAGATTGCTAAAATCAGAAGTATTCTCAGAATGAGCGTTTTTCTGCATCCAGCCTATAAATAAACAGATGGCAAAAAAAGCCAGAATTAAAAACCAAGTGGAGCGGGTCAAAAAGTTGCCGGAACCGGCTGAACCGAAGACGGTCTGGGAAGCCCCCTGTCCAAAAGAAGCTCCCATTCCGGCACCTTTTCCCTGCTGAACCAGGATCAGCGCGATCATGGCCACGCAGATCAAAAGAAAAATCACGATTGCAACTTCGTACATGATATAAATTTTCCTAAAAAATCTCTTTTGCCTAAATAGCAAGCGTTGCGATGTTACCAACATGAAAACGCTTTTTCAAGCGTTTTCGCCTTCAGCTTCGTGAACTATCACATTTGCGATACGCTGAGCATAATTGTGTACACTCTCATGCTCTTCTCCCTCGACCATCACTCTGATCACCGGCTCTGTCCCGCTTTTTCTCAAAAGCACACGACCGCGGTTTCCCAATTCGCGCTCAACTTCCCGAACTTCTTTTTGAACCTTCAAATCATTTAAAGCATCAAAAGAAGAGCTCAATCTTACGTTAATGAGATCCTGAGGATACATGGTAAGCTCTTTTGAAAGCTCGGCTATGCTCCTTCCCTGCCTGATGCAGGCC
>CABQMD010000160.1 GCA_902465145.1 uncultured Succinatimonas sp.
CTTTTGCTATAGGAATGGCTTATCTCGAAGGAAAGTGGCTAAAACCGTCCAGAGTTATGGCAGCAAGATTTATAAGATATGCCGTATTGACAGGATCTCCGAGAGCCTGTTTGGCGTGGGCGTTGTTTTTTGATGATTTGGGACTGGTTTCAGAAGACGGAGATGATGGTTTTTTCGAGTGTTATTGCGGGACTCTTTTTCACGGGATCATGCTCTGTTTATTGCAGTACAATCCCGCTTTAAAAAGCCGTATTTCAGGTATGCAATATGCCGTTGTCAACGGTAAAAGCAAAATAAGGATTGATGCAGCTCTTATGCTTTCCTTAGGCGGTGCTTTAAGTGCTCATTATGAGAAAAATAGAACTGTGGGATCCTCTCCTGATCCAGGTGCGATCATCAATCTTCTGGCCGCACTTAAGAAAAGTGACAAAAATGATGCGGAAATTGATGCAAGTGTCAGGATCACCGGAGCCAGACTTCTGAATATCTTGCAAAATGAGGAGCCTCTTTTAAAAAAACTTAATGATTTTGTTGATGAATATTACAGAACGGGAAAGAAAAGGCAAACTGCGACAGCACATGCTCCGTCTTTTGAACTCATAAAACCTCTATTAGGAAAAAATGTAAAAAATCAAGCAATTAACCTTTGCTTGCTTGATCTTGACGGTATTATTCAGGAAGCAGGCATAATTCCTCATCTTGATGCATTATGTAAAGAAAATGTGGCCGATGCCATTTTTAAAAGGGCGACTCTTGCATGGGTACAAGAAGGGAAGGAGGGAAAATTGCTGGAAGCCTTTGTTAAAAGTGCAAATTGCGGTTATCCCATATCGATGTACAACTTGGCAATTTTCCTGATGCAGGAAGGAAAAAGCAGTGAAGCCTTGAGTTACGCTGAAAAAGCCTTATTCGGCGGTATTCCGCAGACTTTCTTCATCCTTTACCAGTTGGGAGCACATTGTAAAGGAAAAAAATACGAACTTGCGTGCACCTGTTTGCGATACGCTGCAGAATATCTTTTGCCAACTGATGCTGTAAAAGAATTAAACAGTTTGCGTCAAAGCGGGCGTTATAAACCTCTGCCATTTATGAAAGAGCTTGAAAAACTTGAAGAACAGGCTCAGAACGATCCTGTCTGTGCCTGCTTGCTTGGAACCATGTATGCGCGGGGGATGATTGTACCGTGCGATAAATATCAAACCATTCGATGGTATCGACAGGCTGTTTCGTTGGGTGATCACATGTCAGTTGAAAATTTATTTTCGCTTTATGTTAAGGAGCACTGGTTTGAAGGGGCAGATCGAACTGCAGTAACCGATATGTGTCATGCTCTGGAAATAAGTTCACGTTACGGTATAGGAACAGGTAAAGATTTTAGTGCTGAGAGTTCCAAAGCCGAAAATGCTCTAAAAAAAATCCTTGTGGCTTTGCGTAACGGAAAAACTTGGCTAGAACAGATGCTTTACATGCGTAACCTCAAAGGAGACGTCATATCAGCTTTCGGTCTTGATAATGCTGATTTTGAATCAGATAAAGAGCCTGATGAACTGGTTCAATATGAGGCCAATGCACGAGAATATATCGAAACCATGGGGGATTGCAGAATGCTCGATTTTATGGGAGAAGGTTTGCTGTTTGAAACTCATGCTCCTGCCATAAAAGCGCTTTTGATCATGACAAAAGGTTGTGATCCTAGAATGTACAAATTAAATTCTGAAAGCAAAGCACTTACGGCTTTGCGCGGTTTCCTGCCTCTTGATCTAAAGCAGTGTCGGAATTTGTTGTTGCAGTCAATGAATAATGACAGTACATTTGCCAAAGCTTTGTATAAGGTATCATGGGATGTTCTGAGTTTGCAAAATACGGGATATGATCCTCAAAAGAAACATTTGGTTAAATTAATACAAGAAAAAGACAAGGAAAAGATACAATCTGACGATTACTTTGATTTGTCGGTGGAGCAATAAATTCGATGCATTTTTTGTTGAAAATAGTTTTGGATGAGGGAATTTGGCGTCTTGATGCTCTTGACGGCAGGGCTGATCTTGCTCATACGGCAAATCTTATTACCGCATCGTTCGGATATGAGAGCGGAAGAAATTTTTTTGAAAAAAACGGTGAGCGCGTCGGTGCTGGTGTCAACGGACAGCCTGATAGTCATGACGCCATGAGATCCTTTGAAGAGTGGTTGGGAGATTGCTCTGACGGGGCTTATATCCATGTTTTTGACAACGGCGTCGAGTTGAAACATCGTTTTAGTGTAATGAAATGTGAGGAAAAACTTTTTTGTCTCATGCCTTCTGTAATAGTCGGAGCCGGCAGAGTTCCTGAATGTGCGGTATCGGGAATTGATGAAATAAGAGCATTTGCAGATTGCGATGAAAATCTCACTTTGGATATAAGGGCTGCTACCTCTACAATGCGGGCATTGGGATCTGTCAGAACAGATGTTAATGCCGCAATGGTTGATGCAGGAGCAATGCCTTTGAATTTTAAAACATTTTGATTTATAAATTTTTTTTTGTTGTTGCGTCGTGACGTTTGAGGGCAAATCAAAGATTTTTCAAAAATAAGATTATATTTTTGTGTTCTGTAAAAAATGCCGTGCAGAAAACGCAATACACTTTTGTGTCTATTCTAAAAATTGCTTGACACTTTGAACAAAAATTACATAATAACGTCAGCTATCGGATACAACCGGTATCCGTATTGATGCCTTCAGCAAATATCCTTATTCAGGCATAACCCCAATAAGCCGTGCTTTAATCGCAGGTTACGGCAAAACGAGGTCCGCAATGACGGACCGTTTTTTTTATAAACTCGTTCTTTAGTAGATCCTTTAAAAAGATCCCGGAGTTTTTATTATGACAGGCAGTCTGCTTTTATGTATTGTACTTGCATATTTTGTTGCAGCCTATTTCGGTTACGGCGGATACTTAAAGAGAATTTTTAAAGTTGATCCTAATCGTCCTACTCCAGCAAAAACTCAGTATGACGGAATTGACTTCGTTCCTACCCCTCCAATCGTGTTATTCGGGCACCATTTTGCATCCATCGCAGGTCCCGGTCCTATAGTAGGACCTATTATGGCAGCCTATTTTGGTTGGCTTCCGGCTTTAATATGGATTCTGATCGGTTGTGTTTTCGTAGGTGCTTTCCATGATTTTGCGGCCTTGGTGATCTCAGTACGCAATAAAGGTCACTCCATTTCCTTTGTAATGGAAAAAATGATGGGCTTTTCAGGACGTCAGTTGTTCGTCGGCTTTTGCTTTGCGTGTCTGATCCTGGTAGTTGCCGTGTTTACCAACATGATCGCAGGAATG
>CABQMD010000161.1 GCA_902465145.1 uncultured Succinatimonas sp.
AGCAAGCCATGCACTGGGTCTTGGATTGTCCCAAACTTGATGAATTCAAACAGAAACTCAAGGATCACAACAACTCGCTAGGTGCTGTCTGATAACAAGAAAATAGGAATGCTTTTTCTACCAAGCATTCCTATTAAAAAATAACACACAAAGATCATGATTAAATCAAGATCTTTTAAAAGTCTTTTGTCTTTTATGTGCGAGTCGTTAAAGTTATTCGTCGATTGATGCTGAATCGTCGGAACCCTGACCGCCGCCAAGGCTACCGTTGTCGTCGTTGCCTACTGAGCACAAACGATGCAGGTGACGAGGAGCAATAACTTTAAGGTATTTACTAAATACTTTTGCATTCTTGTCAGTAATGACTTCTGTTCCGTTTAGCTGTTCCAAAAATATTTTTTCAGCATCATCTTTAGGTTTGCGGGCACCCTTATAAAGTTCCATCATTGCAGAGCCGCATTTCTCAAGCAACTCCGATTCCTTGATGGTGAAGTCGCCAGAACGGCGTACGCCGCGTGCGAAATGTTGGAAATCGTTAAAAGGCTTTTCTGATTCAAAGCTCATGGACATTAACCTCGGTTGCAATTGTGCCTCTTTAAAAAACTGCGTAATTTTAGCATTTAGTTGCGCTTTTGGAAAATCAGAACGCAGATCTTCTTAGTTTAAAAAAAATTTTTTGATGATTATTTGAAAAAACAAAGCATTGTATGCAAAAAAATGAGAAAAATTTGAGTTGTAAGATAGCCCTTTGTTACAATCTCAAAATATATTCTAAAAAATTATGAAATTTCTGTTATACGGAGCGAAACGATGTCTGAAGCCGAGATGAAAGAGGAAAAAATTCCGCGCAATTTCATCACCGATATCATCGATACCGATCTTAAAGAAGGAAAGTTTGACCATGTGGCCACGCGTTTCCCTCCAGAGCCTAATGGTTATCTGCATATAGGTCATGCGAAGTCTATTTGTTTAAATTATGGCTTGGCTCGCGATTATCACGGTACCTGTAATATGCGTTTTGATGATACCAATCCTGTAAAAGAGGATATGGAGTACATCAATTCTATAAAACGCGATGTGAATTGGCTTGGCTTTAAATGGGATAAGTTGTGCCATTCATCTGATTACTTTGACAAGTTATACGGTTTTGCAGTTGAACTCATCAATAAGGGATTGGCTTATGTTGATGAGCAAACTGCTCAGGAAATTCATGACAGTCGCGGTACGCTTACGAAGCCGGGAATTGACAGCCCTTATCGAAACCGTACGCCTTCTGAGAATTTAGCGCTTTTTGAAAAAATGCGTGACGGAGGGTTCGGGGAAGGAAAAGCATGCCTGCGTGCAAAGATAGATATGGCTTCTCCTTTTATTTGCATGCGCGATCCGGTAATTTACAGAATTCGTTTTGCAAGCCACGCAATTACCGGGGATAAGTGGTGTATTTACCCTATGTACGATTTTACCCATTGTATTTCCGATGCTTTGGAAGGGATCACACATTCTATCTGCACGCTGGAGTTTCAGGATAATCGCAGACTTTATGATTGGGTTTTGGATCATATTTCTATTGATCACGATCATCGTCCGCATCAGTATGAGATGAGTCGTTTGAATCTTGAATATTCCATCACTTCAAAGCGTAAATTGAATTTGCTAGTAGAAGAGGGTATGGTTGACGGTTGGGATGATCCTCGTCTTACTACTATTTCCGGGTTGCGTCGTCGCGGATATACTCCCAGCTCAATCCGTGAGTTTTGTCGTCGCATAGGTGTTACAAAACAGGAAAATGTTATTGAAATGGCTGCGCTTGAATCCTGTATCAGAGAGGATTTGAATGTTCATGCTAAACGAGCAATGGCAGTATTACATCCTATAAAACTGGTGATAGAAAATTACGGTCAGGAAGGAATTACCCAGACTGAAGTAAAATGCCAGAACCATCCGGAACATCCGGAAATGGGATCTCGCGATGTGGCATTTTCCAAAGAGATTTTTATTGACGCGGCTGATTTCCGAGAAGAAGCCAATAAACAATATAAACGTCTGAAACTTGGGCATGAAGTAAGACTACGCAATGCATATATTGTTAAAGCCTTGTCGTGTGATAAGGATGCGGCCGGAAACGTTGTTTGCGTGCACTGCGAAGCGATCCCAGGATCTTTGGGAACAAACGTTGAAGGCCATAAACCAAAAGGAGTTATCCACTGGGTAAGTGCCGAAAAATGTTTAAGAGCTCAGATTAACATTTATGCCAATCTTTTTAAGGTCGCAAATCCCGGCGCAGCAGAAGACTTTCTGTCAACGGTAGATAAAAATTCCAAGGTAGAAATAAAAGATGCAGCATTGGAATTGTCATTGGCAGATGCCAAAGCAGGAGACAGTTACCAATTCGAGCGTGAAGGTTATTTCTGCTGCGACAGTAAATACTCAAAACCGGGATGTCCGGTGTTTAATCTTACCGTTGCTTTGCGTGAAACCAAGAAAGTGGCGATTTAGTTCAGTTTTTTTATAACAGGAGATCAACATGGCTGACGTGAACGAAGAAGGCATGGCCAAAGACGATGAGGTTATGGCTCCCCCTCCGGGAAGTGATTATGAGGTTGCATTCACTTATCATTCGGAAAATCCGCTTGAGCGAGCCTATGATAAGGCCGTACATTGGGTAAAAGCCGGCGTGCATCCTCAGAAGATATTCCTTGAAGATCGTTCCATGGGAGTGATCAATTTTCGTAAGGTTATGAAAGATCCTCTGCTTATTCAGGCAGGTGTTGAGCGCATGATTGATTTTCGTTGTTCGCTTACTCTTTCTGATACTGATGTTGATGCAGTATTTTCTTCAGTGTGCTACTACGAACCAGATGCACCGGAACCTACCTACATCAATGCCTATGATCCTGAACTCGGAAGTATCAAAGACGTCCTTAATATGGTGAGTAATAACCTTTTTAGTTATTTGCAAAAACCGTTGGTACGTCCTGATGATTACGAACAGGATGCTTAAGCGTTACATAAAGCTTTGAATAAAGGTGGAGTTGCAATGGCGTCAGATCTTAAAAAAGTCGGGCAGGCAATAGCGCTTTGTGCATGTGCCGCGGCTTTGACTCAGTTGCAAGGATGCGGCCTGGCTCAGGAATATTACGAGTATTATTTGGGCGGTATTGACGAGGGGGCTCGTCAGCCGACAGGCTATGAAAATCTCAAAGATGTGAAACAGGAGCCTGACAGACTTAAAGTTCCTGCTGGAATGAGTGTTCCTCCTCAAGATCCGTCAATGAAATTACCGGATATTTCGGCAAAAGCTCTTAAATATCCGGT
>CABQMD010000162.1 GCA_902465145.1 uncultured Succinatimonas sp.
TGCCTACAAGGATCATATTCTTATCAAGACGTTCACGGATAAAACTCTCAAGATAGGCACTGGCAGCTACGGGATCATCAGGATAGGCCGGAACTTCAATATCGTGTTGCGGATAAGATTTAAGAAATGTTCTTAAAATTCCAGCCTTAACGGCATTCGGACCTGATAGAAATCCGTGCAGATATACAAAAAGCATCAGTACCCCAATGCTCCGAAATTAGGTACGAACGATCCTTGAGGAAGTCTGAATACCTCCGTATCGAAAGTACCGTCCGGATTAAAATAAAGATAACGCCACCCCGGAGCTTTATTATCCAATTCGAACTCATGCGATTTGGGCATAAACTGAATGGACGTTGAAGGTGTTGCAAGATAACGAACCCCGCGTCTTGTCTCATCAAACTCCTGATGAACATGTCCTGACAAAACCAATTTTACCGTCTGCATGCGTCTTACGAATGCTCTGAATTCATCTTGGTTATGCAAAGTCTGGGTATCAAGCCAAGTGCTACCGACCATCAGCGGAAGATGATGGATCCCGACAACCTTATGTAAAGACGGGTAGTTTTCACAACACTTGGCCAAAAAATCAAGTTCAGAGCGCAAAACCCATCCGTGTGCCTGAGCATATACTTCCGAATTTAAAAAAATAAACAACCAATTACCGCAGATAACTTGTCTTGATGTGTTTATTCCAAGAGGTCCGAAGATCCTGTATTCAAGAGGACCGTCGTCATGATTTCCCGGGAGAAAAAAAACCGGAGCCTTCAACACGGAAGCCATACGGGCAAAAAGGCAATAAGACTGCGCCGAATAATCCTGAGAAATATCACCGGTAACCGTGACAAAATCATAAATAATATGTTGAGAGTCAATTGCATCTAATACAGCGGCGAAACTGTCTTTGGTAACCACGCCCAACAGATCGGCCCGCTCATCCTCAAAAAGATGCGTATCGGTGATCTGCAACACGCAGAATCTGCCGTCTGACCTTTTGGGAATGATCTCAAATACTCTGTTGTCCATAAAACGTGAATACCAAACACAAAAAATACCGTGATTTATCAGAGTGTACACTTTTTAAAGTTTAAAAACCCTGAGCATCACGGCAAATTTAAGTTTGAAAGCAGATCTTTTTTAGAAAATCGTCATTTCTTCAGCAACTCATCCTGATGCAATTGCAAATGCATGACGGTAATCAGCGCAGCGGCATTATGGATACGTCCGTTACAGCATTCTTTAAACGCATCGTCTGCTTTTACTTTGAATACCCGAATGTCTTCACTTTCAACATCCAATCCACCATGGTTTTCTATATGTTCAAGCGAGACTTTGGCAAGATAAAGCGTCGTGCACTCAGAAGCTCCACCGGGACTTGGGTACTGCGCACAAATTCGCGTAAGATCAGCTTCTCTGATTTTCAATCCGGCTTCCTCGTACAATTCCCGAACCGCCGCCTGCTCAGAAGTCTCGCCGTCATCAATCATTCCCGCTACAACTTCAATAAGCCACGGAGAATCAGGATCTGACAATGCCCCTGGGCGAAACTGCTCGATAAGCAGTATTTCGTTAGTTACGGGATCATAAGGAAGGATGGCCACGGCATCATGATCCCTTTCAAAGATTTCTCTTCTTAAAGCTTTTGGCGGTTTTCCGTCAAAACGCGGATAAGTCATTACGTATTGATCAATAGCAAAAAATCCTTGATACACTCGCTTTTTTTCGCTGATTTTGAGATCTTTTAACGTAAATCTCGGTGCGAATAAATTACTGTTGTCACCCATGAAGCAAGAAACCTGACTAAAATTGACGCAGTTAAACTGCGGAGGATAGTAAAAATGGCCAAACTGTTGCTAAAAAACGCAACCCTCGTCTGCCCCGAGCGTATTATACAAGGCGATCTGCTGACAGAAGATCAACGTATAGTCAGAATTGATCGGGATATCAGTGATGACAATGCCCAAATTCTTAACTGTAGCGATCTTTTGGTATTACCAGGACTTATCGATGATCATGTACATTTTCGTGATCCCGGGATGCCGCAAAAAGCTACCATTTATTCAGAATCGCGTGCAGCCGTATTAGGAGGCGTAACCTCTTTTCTTGATATGCCCAACACTATTCCGCCCACACTGTCAGACAAAGCTCTTGATGACAAATTGCAAAAAGCCTCGGTTGAAAGTGCTGCCAACTACGGATTTTATTTAGGAGCATCAGGAGATAATCTTGAAGAATTAAAGGCTACCGATCCTAACAAATACGCAGCTATTAAGGTTTTTATGGGATCTACTACCGGCAATCTTCTGGTAGAAGATGAAAATGCCCTGATTAAAATTTTTACCGCAGCTCCCGTGGTATACGCAGTTCACTGTGAAGATACCTCGATCATAGACGCTAATTTAAAACTTGCCCGCCAAAATTACGGTGACGATATTCCTTTTGAGATGCATCCTGTCATCAGAAATCGCGACTGCTGTATAAAATCCTCTCAAAAAGCCTTGGAAATAGCTTTGGGCACCGGTGCAAGACTGCATCTTATGCATGTTTCCACTAAAGAAGAAGTAGAAATGCTGAGAAATTACCTTTTCGGCAACGCCAAAACCCGCCAAATTTCAGGGGAGGCGGCACTGCCGCACCTGTTTTTCTCAGACTGTGACTACCAACACTTAGGAGGCTTTTTAAAATGTAATCCTGCCGTAAAGACCGAACAGGATCGTCTGGCAATAGTAAAAGCCGTTGAAGAAGGAGTACTCACCACAATAGGAACCGATCACGCCCCGCATGAACTGTCAAAGAAACAGGGCAATTACCTAAACTGTGCCTCAGGTTGTACCGGAGTGCAATATTTACTGTCTGCATTGCTCGATCTGGTAAAAAGAGGAGAACTCACCTTAGAAAGCGTGGTCAAAGCTACATCCTCAAACGTAGCTGATCGTTTCCGTATTAAAGACCGTGGTCGTATTCAGGAAGGTGCTTTCGCAGATCTGGCAGTAATCAATCCGGTGATGCCGCATCCCGTTACAACTGACGACATAGCATCATCCTGCCGTTGGTCTCCTTTTGCAGGACATACTTTCCAAAGCAGTGTCGTACACACCATAGTTTCAGGACAATTGGCAGTAAAAAACGGAATCTTACAGGATAATCTTAAGGCTATGGCTTTAGCCTTCAATCACAGCTAGCTTTTTTCTCAATTTTTACGCCGTATCAAAAAAAATACGGCGTTTTAATTTTCTTTAATTACAAAGTGTTGT
>CABQMD010000163.1 GCA_902465145.1 uncultured Succinatimonas sp.
ACATAGATTTTTCCCGCTTTTTTAAGATGAATTTTAAAGGCTTTGCAAAAAGTTCTGAGGATCCCAAAAGATGCGCAGTATATAAGGAAGCGCCGTGCGGAGTTGAAACCTCTTTAAATTTGTCAGGTGATCTCACCGATTTGAAGCTTAAGGCTCAGTTGCATACCCCTGAAGATGCCGTACTTTACGGCAGGATCAATGCATTGTCTCAAAATTCAGCAGTTGACTTAAGTTCAGTGCCAATAAATTTGTCTATCCTTTTTATCTGCATCCTGACGGTTCTGGCAGTAATTTTAACGAGCAGGATACGAGCAGGGATCTTTTCAAGTTCCCATCATCAGATCCAAAAATTCTGGCAGAAAACCTTGAAGCAAAACTCAGCGGCTCTTTGGAAAACAGATTAAAGCTCAAGGTAAGCGGGCTGTTCAGCGGTTTTGGTTTTAACCGTACCAAATTGTCTTTAAATGCATCCAATCTTTACGATGAGCAAGACCAAGATTGCATAAACATCGACGGCAGTTATTTTAATGCGCCAGTGGAAGCACAGATAAGCGGACGTCTATTTGACGGATATGAGGCTTTGGAGGCTTTCAAGCAGAAGCTTTTGCAAGAGCCTAGAAATAAGAAAAACTCAGAATTTTCGGCAAAGGTAAAGCTCGTCGTATCAAAAACCGAGCGTTTGTCTTCATTTCTAAGCGGTGATTTGAAGTTTGATTCTACTTTTCATATAAAAAATTCCGAAGCAAGTAATGAATCATCGTTGTCAGATCTTATCTTGTCCTTTGTACCTGGAGGCTTAGAAGCCAAGCTTTCGTGTAAGGAACTTTCATACTCGGACAAAGGGGTGGATCTTGAGAAGTTTGAGCTCTCCCAAGGAAAAAATCGTATTGAAGCTTCTGGCAATTTGTCTTTAAATTCTAAAATTACCGCTTTGTTGCAGTTACCGGAGCTGGAAAAGCTCGTCCCGTGGGGACAGGGAGCTTTAAGCGGCAGAATGCAGGCAAAAGGGGAACTTTTAGCTCCTGATCTTGAATTGTTTTTAAAATCCAAGGATCTTAAGCTTTGGCAAACCAAGTTGCGCGGATTTACTTTAAACGTACGCACGGACAGCCGTCGTAAAACCGGAGGAATTACTGCTTTTGCCGACAGCACCGTATTTGCCGACGGCTTAAAACGCTCGCGTAACTGTGCATTGGATCTTTCAGGCTCATTAAAGCGTCATCATCTGAACCTAAGCTGTACCGGATCAAACGGCGGTTATATGGGAGTAAGCGGCTCTTTTGATGACAAAACGCGCAAATGGCGGGGAACACTGCTGGATTTATTTGTAGTAACTCAGTATGCAAGCGCGGTAAATTTGGTTAAGGCTACCCCGATCAGTGCTGATTTTAACGAAGAGGAAGTTACTTTTGGCAACTTGATGCTGAGGGGACAGACTGGAAGTCTTGAGTTTTCAAAAACCGCCTTTAAAAAAGGTATTTTTAACACGAGTTTTGATCTGCAATCTCTTGATCTTCATGCATTTGACAATTTGTATTCAGATGAATTTAAAGCCTCCGGCCTTTTGAATGCATCAGGAAAAGTCAGGATTGCAGACGGCAGAATTTATACCGATGCTTCTTTGGATTTAAAGCAGGGCAGAATTGATGCCGGCGGTGCTTTTTTTGATTTTGAGCGTTTTAAAGCATCGGCAAAGGTAGAAAACAATGATCTTTACCTTAGCCTTAATACGAGCTTAAGGCGCGGCGGCGGAGAACTTGATGCTCAGGTAAATGTTAAAGATCCTGCAGGAAGAAAAACTCTTTTTGGCAATATAAATTTAAGAAAGTTTAATTTAAGGCGTTTAAGTGCCGTGGGCAACGGTTTTAATGAACTTGAAGGTCTTGCCGAAGCTAGGTTTAATCTGGGCGGGAAACTTGAGCATCCTTTGTTCAGGGGCAGGGCTACCGTAGTAGGTAGTGCTGAACCCCGATTTGATTTGGGACGAGCTGAAAACTTTGATCTGACTTTGGATGCTGACGGTTCTTCGGGAGATATTTTCGGGGATTTTAGTATCAACGGCGGAAAGATGCTGGTAAACGGCAGGCTTGACTGGACGAACAAAGCTTGCGGACAGGTACATTTTTCTTCGGATCATCTGCCGCTTTTTCTAATGGGATACGGCGACTGCATCGCCTCTTGATGAAAAAGCTGAAATAAAGGGTAACATCAGCATCCCTACTGCGAATATCAAGATTTCGGCTTTGGGGGATGCAGGCATCGAACCTTCAAAAGATGAGATCGTCGTGAGCGGTAGCGAAGGCAAAGCTTTACTTAAAGCTCACCGCCAAAAAGAAATAAAAGAAGGTGCGTCAATAGACGTGAGCATAGATCTTGGTAATGCAGTCAAGTTGGAAGCCATGGGACTTAAGGCTCAGGTTGCAGGCGGAATCAAAATCCTGAAAAAAGCAGAAGATGACGAAATAAGATCATCAGGAAAGATCTCCTTAATAGGTGGAAAAGCCGATTTGTACGGGCATCGTTTTATGGTTTCCTATGCAGATTCTCTCTTTGATGGTAATATAGCCAATCCGAAAATCAGTGCTGAAGTGGTTGCAGATCCATCCGGCATTGAGGATGATGTTGTAGCAGGAGTCAGGATCTCAGGACGTGCAACCGAACCTGAGATAACATTGTTTTCGCGTCCGGCCATGTCACAAAACGAGATCCTTTCGTATTTGTTATACGGACACGGACTTGAAAAAAATTCCAATGATCCTGAAAGTTCCAGTGCGCAGTTGCTGACTGCTTTGGGACTTGGTACTACTTCCGGATTGATGAATTCTGTTGCCAGTGCTTTGGGCATGGGCAACGTGCAATTCGGATCCAGCGGAAGCGGTGAGCAGACTCAGATTGGAGTTCAAACCTATCTTACAAACAACATCATGATTTCCTATGGATACGGGGTGTTTACCTCGGTTGGAGAATTCAGACTGCGTTATGAATTGATGCGCAGACTGTATGCTGAATTTGTCTCATCGCTAGATCAGGCTGTGGATTTGGTCTATAGCTTTGAGTTTGACTGATTTTTGAACTTTGCCGGAGTTTTTTCATGATCAAAATCAAGGAATTGATCCCTGTTTACCCCGAGGACATGCTGAAAGAACGGGTAGCCCAAATGGGAGAGCAGATCGCGGCGGACTATCCTCAAGGAGAGCTGATCTGCGTGTGCGTATTGAAAGGTGCCGTATTCTTCTTTACCGATCTGGT
>CABQMD010000164.1 GCA_902465145.1 uncultured Succinatimonas sp.
TCCATGGTATTGGGAGTTGATTTGGTACTCTCATGCCTGGGCGGTTTGTTCGGATCTTTAGTACTCCTGTGTGCAGCTCCGGCTCTTGCAGAAGTTGCATTGCAATTTTCATCTTATGAGTTCTTTTGGCTGGCTGTTTTAGGTTTATCCTGTGCAGTTTTGATTTCGGGCGGTTCTCCTTTGCGCGGAGTGATCTCGCTTATGATCGGCCTTTTGTTAACCTGCGTAGGTTCCGACATTACCTTGGGATTTCCTCGCTTTACCTTCGGTAACTTAAGTCTTTTGGAAGGTTTTTCGTTTATTCCGGCGATGATCGGTATGTTCGGTTTGGCAGAAGTGTTGTCAAATGTTTCCAAAAAGGAGATGCACAATACTGAAATCATCAAATTCACTACTGACGTCTTCAAAGGTATAGGTACTCTCGTTCGTAAGATAAAATTCCAAATCTTAAGATCTCAGCTGATCGGTACGATTATCGGAATTTTGCCCGGTGCCGGCGGCGATATTGCAGCATGGATTTGCTACGGCGTGGGTAAACGTTTTTCTAAAAATCCTGATGAATACGGTAAAGGCAGCGTTGAGGCCATTGCCAATTCCACCACCGCCAATAACGCAGCCATATCAGGTGCGTTCATTCCGGCTTTGGTGTTCGGTATTCCAGGAGATTCGCTTACTGCCATCATCATCGGGGTGCTCTTCATGAAAGGCTTGGAACCTGGTCCTTCGCTTTTTGCCGAGCACGGGGATTTCCTGTATGCCATTTATGTGGTGTTCATTTTGGCCAATATCCTGTTATTGCCTTTGGGATATATTGCGATAAGACTTGCTACCAAGATCATGAAAGTTCCTCCCAAGCTTTTAAACCCTATTATTTTGGGGTTCTGCATGGTGGGTGCTTATGCCATTAACAATGACAATTTCGACATTACCTGCATGCTGGGATTTGGTATTGCCGCCTATGTCATGATCTCCAATAACATACCGGTTGCTCCTGCAATTTTGGGTTTGGTGTTGGGACACATGCTTGAAAATACTTTCATGCAGTCTATGATCAAGTCAGAATGGGATCCGCTTTCATTCTTCAGCCGTCCTATTTCCGCCACCTTGGGGTTAATTACAGTCTTACTGTGGTTCTGCCCCTTTATAGTCAAAGCGCTGAAAAAGGCACGTGCTAAGGTTTAAGGGGTAAAAAGTTTTGATTTAGTGAAGATCCTGCCTAAGGCAGGATTTTTTTTACAGGGCAACTGCTATCATTTTGTAGAGCGAGAATAGTGAGGTTGTAAACATGAGCGTACTTTTAAAGTCGTTATGGGTAATTTCCGTTTTTTTTACTTTGCAAAGTTTTGCAAGGGACGTGCACATGTACGAAGGCGACAGCATGGAAATTCCTGATGACTGGCAATTTCACCGCGGTAATCCTCTTCCGCAGGATCAAATCGGGATCTTGTTTTCAGCAGCTTCCTCTGACGGGTGCGGTTTTCGTCTTGACAGTGCCGGTATATCTCAATCCCCAGATAAATTTGCTACCGGAGTAGGTCAGTTTGATGATTATTTAGGACAGCTTTTTGCTCGTAACGGCGTGAAAATCATTTCGCAACAGCCAAGCAGGGAGATAAAACTGGGAGTTTTTCGCGCTTTGGAAAAGAATTACGAATTTGAGATCCAAGGAGAAAAACGCAGGGCCCGCATCTTGCAATTTAACAGCAATCATCACCTCTATAACGCAGTGATTACCTCGTCATCACTTGAAAATGCAAATGAATGTTTGGAATACCATGAAAAGCAGGTAAGATTTATACCTGCTTTGAAGAGTAACTTAAAACAGTTTATTTATTCAATTCTTTCTTAAAGATTTTGATGATTTCCTGATATTCGTCATCTTTTAAATATACTGGGTTGGCATCAGAGAAAGGACCGTTCCAGTTAGGACCGCCTTCATACTTGGGGCAGACGTGGATGTGAAGGTGTTTTACGGTATCAGCGTAAGAGCCGTAATTGATCTTGTCAGGGTTGAAGCCGCGATGAATGGCGTTGGCAACCTGCATGAGTTCTGCCATGAATGCATCCAATTCCTCTTTTGAAAGATCGGTCAAATCGGTGGCATGACCGTCAAAAGCTAAGATGCAACGACCGCGGTTTTTTTGATCACGGAATAAATAGAGTTTGGAGTGCTCAAAATCGCAGATATGAATCATGAGGCTGTCACGGTGTGCGCAAACAGGATCACAGTACATGCAACCTTGGTGGTTTTTCTCGTACATAGCAATTTCCTTTACTGTAAATACGGTCTGTTAAGACACAAATGCCATATGACATTTATTGCAATTATAGTCCGTATCTTAAGAAAAAATTTTGAATTTTAAGCAAAAAAAGCCCCGCCTAAGCGGGGCAGTAATTTTTTAGATCAGAGCTTTTCTTTCATGCATTCGCAAGCAGACTTTTCAACAGGCAAACATGCGGTATAACGTTGCATGAATTTATTAAAGCCTTCGACACCTTTTGCATCTGGTTCGATCTTTGAACCTTCGGCACCCGAGAAAATCTTGGTATCAAGGAAGTGCGGCAGTGTTTCTCCCTGTTCCTTCTTAATCAGGTAGGCGGCCAGCACAGCCATGCCCCACGGACCGCCTTCACCTGCCGTGGTCATAACCCATACCGGAGTGTCGAGGGCATTGGCCATGATGGTTTGACCTACTCCCTTGGTCTTAAACAGACCGCCGTGACCTAAGAGTTTGTCTATGGCGACGTTTTCTTTTTTCAGTATATCCATGCCCAAACGTATCGCTCCCAAAGAGGTGTTAAGGTTTGAACGCATGAGATTTGCAATATTGAATTTGGCATCAGGGGTACGGATCAGCAGAGGACGGCCTTCCTCCATACCGGTGATGAATTCGCCTGAGAAATATCCGTAGGTCAGTACACCGCCGCAGTCAGGATCGCCTTCATTAAGAGCACGGTTGTAGAGCAGGGCAAAAAGTTCGTCAGGGCTTAATTTGATACCGGCAATTTTTGCAAATTCGTCAAAAATTCCTACCCAGGCATTGAGATCCGAAGTGCAGTTGTTGGCGTGCACCATGGCGACCTGTTTGCCGTCAGGGGTAGTTACGTTATCGATTTCACGGTGCAGATCTTTTAAAGCTTTTTCAAGCACAATCATCGCAAAAATCGAGGTTCCGGCAGATACGTTTCCGGTTCTGACTGCAACGGAATTGGTGGCCACCATGCCGGTGCCAGCAT
>CABQMD010000165.1 GCA_902465145.1 uncultured Succinatimonas sp.
GCGGGAAAAGCTGTCGTTTCCGCAACAGCTGTTTTGCCATTTTGGCAAGACAAAAAGCCGTCAGCTCAAAAATAGTGGTTATAAATCACGCTTTGTTTTTTGCCGATTTTAAAGTTGATGATGTCTTTGATGAAGAGCGGCCCTGCATCCTTTTACCCAAATATAAGCTTTTGGTGTTCGATGAAGCGCACATGCTTCCTGATGAAGGTCGCAATCATCTGGGCAGTGAGCTCTCGTTTACGGAGCTTAAAAAGATAGGAGACAGCATAAAGCAACTCATCGATCAGGACAAGCTTGAGATCAAAGACGAATTTTTAAAAGGTTACGAAAAATTAAGCAAGGCGTCGTCGGCTTTGTTTGATTATTTAAGCGAGCGCGGCTGTCCTGCTCACAGGAATTTTTTGTGCTATCGCTATCAGGATTATGAGGAAAACCGCAATGCGGGCAAAGAGCAGATCCTAAATTTAAAGTTTCGCGATCTTATAGCTGCTCTGTGGTCGTGGATTGTGGCTATGTGCCGTTTTCTTGATGACTGCAAGGAATATGACGAGGAAGCGTTTTCTTCCATGTTGGCAAGTCTTCATGAAATGAAGGATACCTTAGAAAGCCTTATGGAACTTAAGGCGGAGAACAAAGGTCTGCAGAAAAACGCTAACGTGGGCTCGGTTGAAGTATCAAAGCGCGGTTACAGCCTTAAGATCACGCCGCTTGAGATAAGTTCGCTTTTTGGCAATTTCTTAAATAAATGTGAAGAGCACCGGCTCGGGGTACTGGCAACTTCGGCTACCTTGAGCGTGGCCGGACGTTTTGACAAATTCCGTCGTGATATCGGGGCAAGTTCAAAAAATCTTGAGGAGCTGGCCATTCCCAGTGCTTTTGATTATCGCAATCATGCAGGTCTTTGGATCTCTGAAGAATTTCCCGAGCCCAATACCGCAGGGCGCGAAGGCAAACTGGTAAAACTGTTGGCTCCTTTGCTTGAAGAAAACCAAGGCGGAATTTTCTTTTTAACCACCTCAAATAATGCCCTGATGGCCGTAGCAGCAGGTCTCAGATCTCAGTTTGGCAAAAAACGTACGGTATTAGTCCAAAATGAAGGATTATCCAATACCAAATTGTTAAGTAAATTTCGTAAGATGGGCAATGCCATTTTGGTCGGCACTACTTCTTTTTGGGCCGGAGTCGACGTGCAGGGGCAGGCTTTGTCTTTGGTAGTGATAGATAAATTGCCGTTTAAATCACCGTCGGATCCTGTGTATGCGGCCCGTTGCGAATATTATGATTCAAAATGTCAGGGGCAGGGTCGCAGTTTTATCGATATTTCCGTACCGGAAGCGGTGATCGAGTTAAGACAGGGTACGGGAAGACTCATAAGGCATGAAGATGATACTGGCGGTCTGGTAATTTGCGATCCGCGTTTGTTGAAAAAACGTTACGGAAGTTTATTCTTGAAAAGTTTGCCTCCTGTTACAATGTGCAATAGCCTGAACATGTTGCAGGATTTTTTAAGATCGTTGCATGCAAAGCCGGCGATTAAGCAAAAAGGAGAATAAGTATGAATCTTTTGGCGGTTGAAACCTCGACTGAAAATTGCTCGGCAGCCGTGTATGTTGACGGTGAAATCGCACAAATAAGTGAGATCGCCCCTCAAAAACATGCCGAGCTTATTCTTCCCATGACGGAGCTCGTTTTAAAGCAGGCAGGGATAGGAAAAGAGGAGCTTAACGGAATAGTTTTCGGCAAAGGCCCTGGATCTTTTACCGGTGTGCGTATCGCCGCTTCCACCGCACAGGGACTGGCATTGGGGCTTAACCTTCGTTGTGCGGGAGTAAGCTCCCTTGAAGCTTTGGCCATGCAGGCTCTTGATGGTACCGATGAGGAATTTGCCGTAGCCGCCATCGATGCCCGCATGGGAGAGGTCTATTGCGCTGTTTATGATCGCTGCGGAGCTTATCCCAAGGCTTTGTTAGAGCCCAAAGTCCTGCCGCCTGAAGCGGCTGTTGAAGCCGTGTTTCATGCTTTGGGTGCAAGATCGGCTTATGCCGGCGGCAGCGGAGTTGAGCTTCTGTATGCTGCGGGGCTTAATCCTAACATTATCAAGCGCTCGGATTTTCCAGATGCACAAATGATCGTAAAATTAGGAGCAGTATTGTTTGAACAGGGTAAAATCTGTGATCCTGAAAATGCTTTGCCGCTTTATGTACGCGATGATGTGGCATGGAAAAAGGTTTCCGAGCAGGGTAAACACTGAGGTTTTTCATGGCGGTAAATTTCAGTTCGCTTAACGTTCAATCTCCTCTCTCTTCTTTAAAACCAGAGCGGGCGCAGTCGGCTGAAAGCAGATGCGATCTGCTTGAAAATGCTCAGGAAGTAACCGCCGTTCGTGCAGAGGAACAGGAGCAGAATACAGCAAGTCATCAGGCTTACGAAAAGGTCTATGCAAGAGCCCAGAGCCTGTTTGCCTCATCAGGACATGTAGCTTCCAAGGCTGCATCTTATGAGTCGGTATCAAAGCAATTGGGGCGGCAGACTGCACAGGAGTTGCTGTCATTTTCTACCTACGCCTGATCATGCCAATATATTTACTTTCAGCATAGATTTACTAAAAATATGCTGAATTTCTATTAAACAGCAAAAGTCTTTTTTCATTTTTCAATAATTATGCGTTCCGAACTTTTTGCGACCATGAGCGTAGGCAGACTCTTTGGTTATTGCGTGCTCCCAGGCTCAGTGAGTATGGCCGTATCTGCCATGTATATCGTGATCGACGGTATGTTCGTCGGTCATTATATGGGGCACGAATCGCTGGCGGCAGCAAACATGATGTGGCCGCTTTTAGGTGCCGTTTTTGCCGTGGCGATGATGATAGGAACGGGATCTGCAGTACAGATAGCCAAATACTTAGGAGAAAAACGCAATTTAAGGGCCAACCGAACCTTTACAGTGGGGGTGTTTACGGCTTTGGGGCTAGGATTGTTCATGTGCATTGCAGGTTTTTTAGTAACAAAGCCTTTTTTGCGTTTTATGGGAGCAGATGATGCAACCATTCAATTGGCTACCGTCTACGTGAGATCTTATCTTTTGACCGGACCTTTGGTCTGTCTTTATTACGATATCAACAGTTACCTTAGGATCTGCGGGTTACAAAAATTTTCCATGTATTTGGGGATTTTTACTTCGCTGTTTAATTTGTTATTAGATTAT
>CABQMD010000166.1 GCA_902465145.1 uncultured Succinatimonas sp.
AATAAAGTTCCATATCAACACTCAAAAAAATGAATCCCATCTTTTTGATTGTTTCTGCTGTTGAATTGATTTCTCCTTACCATAAATCACATATGCTCTCTATCTAAGCTTTAAGACAGGATCGCAGAAAGCGGTAATAACTTTCTTATCAAATGAAAAATCAGCAGTTGCGCCAATGTTATTTATGCTCACGATGACTACAATAAGATTATAAGCAATTGCCTTATGTGCAAGGTATCTGACTTACCGGTTAAATATAACATCAGTTTCATAGCAACATGATGGCAGATAAAAACGGCAACAGTTTACTTTGGAAACACATAAATAAACAGCTCAAACTAATCGCATCAATTGTCAAAGAACAAAACCGTCGCTAAGGGACAGTCATAAACTAAAAGATGTGATCCTTTTGTTAAAATCAATAATCAAAAATTGCTCCATTACCAAACGGTCTCTTGAGATCGCTTAAGGCAATGGGCATGATCTTCAATACATCATCTTCGGTAGAGCAGGTCCAGTGTTCTGCCTCAGGTGAGGTACAGAACCACTGCCCTGTTCTGAGTTCTTCAGAGCATTGTCATTTTGCATACCTATGATCTGGAAAAATCGAATTATTAGCAAAAACAATTCTTCACAAACTGCCTTTTGTCTTTAGAAAATACCAAAGCCATACGTATATGCTCAAGTTCAGGATGACTTTGCTCTCCGTAATGTTTTTCTTTTATTTGAGTCACCGCTTTTTTAAGCAGGAGCTCTTCATCATAAGCGTCTTTTGAAAACTTAAGCTCTATTACCACGTAACGTTTCTGAGCTACAAATTCCAAATCACTTCTGCCGTAGGCATTGTGCTTCTCCGTAACGGTGTCTATACCGCCGCCTTCAACATACATCTGCAAATACCCTCGTAGGGAAGCTTCATCATTGATCGGGTAACGGGCATAATCTATCTTCTCAAACACCTGATTTAAAAGCACAACTATCCTTTCTGGACTTTCCTGCGAGAACAGCGCCAATGCAGACATGCCAATCACGTATTTCGGTGCTTTGGTAAAGATCTTGTCTGCATACAACCTGCGAATGGAGGTTCTTACCTCCTCATTGGGGTAATTCACTGTAAACAGATCGCCGTCGGGATCTGCTTTTTTTATAGTCAGGTATCCTGCCATGGTTAACAGCACCTGCGGATTGATCACCTCAAGCTCCTGGCTTGAATCCAGATCTTCAAAAGACACGTACTGATCTTTGCCGTATTCTTCAGGTGAAAGCAGACTGTGATTTTTGATGTAATTGAGTAATACTGCCGACTGCCCGCCAGAATCATACCAATAGTTTTTAAATCCTCTGGCTGGATTGCGCAGAAAACTTAATACCGACCAAGGAGCAAATACATGACTTGAGGCTTTCTCATCAAAACAAAAGCCGTCGTAATGCTGTTTTAAACTGCTTATACATTCTTCAAAACTTATTCCGAGAACCGTTGCGGCATTCTCCACAAAGGGCGAAAAGTAATGTCTTACCTCTTCATCGGTATAACCTAATAAAGTTCCGAAATCCGTATACAGCGAAACGTCGGTTATGTTGTTATTACCTGAAAAAATATCCAAATTTCTGTACTTACAAATACCCGTCATGAACAAAAAGCGGAATTTGCCGCCGTGGGCTTTGATCACGCTGAAGAATAACTGTAACTGAGCATGAACCTTGGCAAACAATTCTCGATCATGCATGCAGGAGTTTAAGGGCGCGTCGTATTCATCAATAAGCAGGACTAAAAAAGGCAGACTTTCTTGTTGCAACAATCTGCCGAAACGAGCGGCGGTTGAATCATGATCATCAGGATCTTCTGCAGGAAAAGTCAAACCGGCAGCCGTCACGGCATCTTTCACCATACGTTGAAAATCATGTTTAAACTCATCAAAACTGTCTTTGACATTACAATTTGAAAAGTCCAAATGAATGACAGGATAAGTATGATCATGCCAAAGTTTTTCTATGGCCAGTCCTTTAAAGTCACGAAGACCGTATCTGAACAAAGACTCAAGGGTGCTAATAAGCAGAGTTTTGCCAAAGCGCCGCGGCCTTGAAATAAAATACTTATCCTCAGTAAAGGCCAGATCGTAGATCATTGCCGTTTTATCTACGTAAATCTTACCGTTTCTGCGCAATGCGGTGAAATTTTCCTGCGATCGCGGGAGTTTGGCAAATTCTCTGATGTCAAAAGACATACACTCTCCTTAAAATATCAGCGAGTTCACAAACTGCCTTTTATTTTCTGAAAACACCAAAGCCATACGTATATGCTCTAGTTCAGGATGACTTTGCTCTCCGTAATGTTTTTCCTTTATTTGAATCACCGCTTTTTTAAGCAGGAGCTCTTCATCATCAGCGTCTTTTGAAAACTTAAGCTCTATTACCACGTAACGTTTCTGAGCTACAAATTCCAAATCACTTCTGCCGTAGGCATTGTGCTTCTCCGTAACGGTGTCTATACCGCCGCCTTCAACATACATCTGCAAATACCCTCGTAGGGAAGCTTCATCATTGATCGGGTAACGGGCATAATCTATCTTCTCAAACACCTGATTTAAAAGCACAACTATCCTTTCTGGACTTTCCTGCGAGAACAGCGCCAATGCAGACATGCCAATCACGTATTTCGGTGCTTTGGTAAAGATCTTGTCTGCATACAACCTGCGAATGGAGGTTCTTACCTCCTCATTGGGGTAATTCACTGTAAACAGATCGCCGTCGGGATCTGCTTTTTTTATAGTCAGGTATCCTGCCATGGTTAACAGCACCTGCGGATTGATCACCTCAAGCTCCTGGCTTGAATCCAGATCTTCAAAAGACACGTACTGATCTTTGCCGTATTCTTCAGGTGAAAGCAGACTGTGATTTTTGATGTAATTGAGTAATACTGCCGACTGCCCGCCAGAATCATACCAATAGTTTTTAAATCCTCTGGCTGGATTGCGCAGAAAACTTAATACCGACCAAGGAGCAAATACATGACTTGAGGCTTTCTCATCAAAACAAAAGCCGTCGTAATGCTGTTTTAAACTGCTTATACATTCTTCAAAACTTATTCCGAGAACCGTTGCGGCATTCTCCACAAAGGGCGAAAAGTAATGTCTTACCTCTTCATCGGTATAACCTAATAAAGTTCCGAAATCCGTATACA
>CABQMD010000167.1 GCA_902465145.1 uncultured Succinatimonas sp.
GACGGTTCCAGGGCCCCAAAGGCTGGTTCCGTTACATGCCAGTACCTCAGGAACAGTACTTTCAGTGTCCCCGCAAATACTTCCTCATCCATCAGGATTTACCGGCAATTGCATTACCATCCGCCCGGACGGCCTTGATGAAACCGTCGCGCCAAATCCGCTTGCTTCATGGCAAGATGTACCGCCCCAAACAATCCTGGACCATATCAGAGAAATGGGAATTGAAGGTCTGGGCGGTGCCCTGTTTCAAACAGCCGCCAAATTGGGATCTGCTTTATCATCAGAACATAAAGGTTGCAATGTTTTCATAGTCAACGGATGCGAATGCGAACCAGGGTTATCCTGTGACGATCGTCTTATGCGTGAAAATGCAGAAGAAATCGCTCAGGGGATTAGCATAATACAAAGTATATTGCACCCAAAAATTACCATAATCGCCATAGAAGAAAACAAGCCTCAGGCGATCAAGGCAATGACGGAGGCAACACGCGGACTGGCTTTGGTTCGTTCTCTTAAGGTACGCTATCCTCAGGGATCGGCGCGCAGCCTTATCAAAGCAGTAACCGGCATTGAAATTCCATACAGCGAACATACCTCACAGGCTGGTATCGTAGTCGACAACGTGGCTACCGTACATGCTATCAAGCGTGCGGTGATTGACGGACTGCCTCTGACCGAAAGAGTGATCACGATGCTGGGAGCTTCTTTGGGCAGGCATGGCAACGTCAGAGCACGTCTTGGAACCTCGGTGCGTTTCTTATTGTCAAACTTTAAGCTCACCCCGGAATTCCACCAGCGCATCATTATGGGAGGTCCGATGATGGGATTCGCTCTTCCTTCGATAGATGTTCCGATAACGAAGGCCACAGCCTGCATTTTGGCTCCCAGTAACGATGAAATTCCGTACAGCGAACCGCAGGAGCACTGTATACGTTGCGGCCGCTGTGCCAGAGTATGCCCGTCAAAATTGGTTCCCTATCAGATGTATGCATATTCCCGTGCAGGAGATCACGCCCATGCGGCAAAGTGCGGTATAGCCGATTGCGTATTGTGCGGTTGCTGCAGTTTTACCTGTCCAAGCCGCATAAATTTGACCGTACAATTCAGACGCGAGCAGGCTTTGCAGGACATTATAAGTGAAACGGAAAAACGCAATAACAGAGCCCGTGATGCAGCAATTGAACACGAAAAACGCGAAGCAGAGCGCAAAAAGCGTTTGGCTGAGAAAAAAGCGGCAGCTTTAGCCCGACTTAAACAAAACAGTCAAACGGAAAATGCAAATAAAGGACTGCCAAGCACCGAAAACGCAGATCTTTCTGAAAAAAAGGCCCTCGCTTTAAAAGCAGCAAAGGAGAGAGCTTTAAAACGAAAAGCTGAATTACAGGCTTTGGAGCCTCAAAAAAATCATGCGCTACTGTCTGAAAATAACACTGAAATAAAAGCCGGTGATAGAAAATTTTCTGCAAATAAAAAAAACGTATTGCAAACAGTAAATCTTCCTCAGGCTTTAAGACGAGACGGAGCAAAAATAAAAATTCAACATTTTAATACGTGGAATGCTCCTGAGCATCAGGAAAAGATTTTAAAAATTGTAGGAACCCCTACAACAGATCAAACTCCACAACAAGAGCTTGCTCCGGCCGTTAAACATTTATCAATGCCGCATGATCTCAAAGAAAGCGATCAGGCGAATAAAATTGCTGACGTACCCCAAAAATTAAGAAAAATGTCCTCCGGAAACTGATAAAACATGAATATAAAGATCACAGAACAAGCCCAAAGACAAAATTTGGGTATTGAAGCTGCACCGCATCTGCATGCTCGAATGAACACTCGAAGCATCATGTTGCTTACTGCCGCAGCATTGCTTCCTGCTTTTGGATGCATGCTTTTTTTCAGCGGATTTGGCCTGTTATGGCAATTACTCATCACACTCACTACTGCAGCCGTGTGCGAAGCATCCGTAGCCTTTCTACGCGGACAAAAAATCATACGTGCTTTGACAGACGGCTCCATGATCGTAACATGCCTGATCCTTACCATGAGCCTGCCGCAACTTTTACCTTGGTATTTAAGTTGCGCCGCAACTTTATTTTCCTTTCTTTTGGTTAAGGCAGCCTTCGGCGGATTGGGTATGAACATTTTCAACCCGGCAATGGCTGGCTTTATTTTCCTGTTTGTCTCCGCCCCGAATTTCATGTTCGAAACCTGGGTGTCTCCTCACCCGCAGGCTTTGTCAGTGATCGATGCACAATCAAGTTTCGACGTGATTTTTAATAACGATAATCCGACGATGCTACGCGATAAATTAAAACAAATTTCCGCTCCGAGGCCAGACGCTTTTTCCGGAGCTACGTGGCTTGACAGCGTCAAAACTGCTCGTAAGGCAGGAGGACATATTCAAACTGATGCCGTAGATTTTTCATCAGAACATTATGAAGGATACGCTGCGTTGGCTCTGGCCGTTGCATTAGGCGGAATAGTACTGATGATACTGCGTATTGTATTTATACGCATGGTACTAAGTTTTTTTATTGCCATAATAATTTTTTCATGGTGTTTTCATTACTTATGGCCGGATCTGTTTTTACCGCCGCTGCATCAGCTGCTCTTTGGCGGTACCGTACTTGCCGGTTTCTTTATCATAACTGATCCAGTCACCAACGCAGGTACTGCTCGCGGTCGTATCGTCTTTGCCGTACTAACGGCATTTCTCATCGTCTTGATAAGAGCTTTGGGCTCTTATTCTGATGCCGTGGCCTTCTCCGTTTTACTAGCCAACGCCGCAGCTCCACTTATAGACGTACTTACCAAACGTCGTCATTTCGGTGTCAATTATAAAAAGGGAAGCCTTGACTGATGGATACTTCGAATACTGAAGAAAGAAATAAGCCAAACATCGATGCACAAAGACATAAATCTCCGTGGTTACGGGCTTTTGAAGCAGGACTGTCTCTTGCTATCATTACGGCACTTTGCATGCTTCTCATCGTAAAATCGGATGAAGTCACACGTGATCTTATAGAATACAATCAGAACGAAGCAAAGATCATGAAATTAGCCGGTACTTTAATGCCGGACGTCGTGAAAAAAAGCTCTGAGGTAAAATGTGCGCTTTTTAACGACAAGCGCATAGGTAAAAACATGCACCTGTATACCTTTTTAAA
>CABQMD010000168.1 GCA_902465145.1 uncultured Succinatimonas sp.
TCATTCCAAATGACGTTACCATTATGTCAGTACGTCAGGGTGAAGCTTCAGGTTTGGCTCAGGCTATACGTTGCGCCGAACCCATTGTCGGCAGAAGTCCTTTTGCAGTATTGCTTCCTGACGTGATCATCGACGAGGCTAAATCGAACTTAAATACCGATAACCTTGCAGAAATGATTAAACGATTTGAAGAAACAGGCAACCCTCAAATCATGGTTGAAAAAGTCCCCCATGATCTGGTCCACTCTTACGGTATTGTAGATATTGCCGGAAAAGTCCTTGAAGCAGGACAAAGTACCCCCATAAAATCAATCATAGAAAAACCTGAAATTGACAAAGCCCCTTCAGACTTTGCCGTGGTGGGACGTTATGTACTGCCTGCTGAAATTTGGCCTTTGTTTAAACGCACTCCATTGGGAGCAGGCGGAGAATTCCAGCTTACCGACACTATCGATCTCCTGATGGAACTTGAAGAGATTGATGCTTATGCCATCAAAGGTTGCAGCCATGACTGCGGAAATAAATCCGGCTATGTAAAAACTTTTATCGAATATGCTTTAAGACACAGTACCATAGGTAAAGAAATTAAAGCCTTTATCAAAGAGCAGGCAAAACAGTAGTTATCAAAGCGAATTAAATACAGGCCGCGGTGCATATGCTCCACGGCCTGTTGTGTAAATAAAGACTGTTTTTGACATGTCACAAAACAGTTCTTTATAAGAATTTTTTCAAAATCATTCAAACAAGGAGAAGATGTGAATGAATTGCAAAAATAAAGATCATTTAAGCTACAAGGAGAAATTTGCGATCATGGATCGCGAAGCCCTTGCGACCTTGGTGCTGGCGGTGATCATCGTAGCCTTTTTTTGGGGAGCCATTTTTTTACTGAAAGACAGCGGACTGTTTTTCTTCAAAATGCCGGCATGGTTTGTTGTCTCCTGCATCGGGGGATATCTTTTATCGGTTGTCGGGGTAATTTTTCTCGTTAAAAAAGTTTTAGTTGACTTTCCTTTGGGCGATGAAAACGAGGAAAGTAAAGAAGTTAAAACCGACAAATTAGCCGATCCATCTTTGGCGGAGCAAAGCAATGAACACAATTAATCCCGTTATTTTCCCTGTAGTGGCATTTTTAACCGTCTTGCTATGCATAGGCATATGGTGCAACCGCGGCTTGGGACGTTCAATTAATTTTCAAAAAGACTTTTTTATCGCCAACCGTAGTTTGGGCGGACTGGTTCTTGCGTTAACGCTCGTTGCAACCTACGGATCGGTAAGCTCTTTTGTATCAGGTCCAGGAGTTGCATGGAGCACCGGTTTTGATTCCTCATTTTGGGAATTCTCGGCAAGAAAATGGCGGTATTGGCACGCCGCACCGATTCCGTGACCGTAATCGATCTAATCGATTCTCGTTATCATTGCAAGACTCTTTCCTGTATTCTTGCAGTTGTCCTCATCGTCTTTTTTACCGCCACGGTAGTAGGACAATTCATAGGAGGAGCACAGATCTTTGCCGCCATCACCGGCTATGATTACAAAATAGGACTTTTACTCTTTGCAACCGTTACCGTGATCTACACCTCCTCAGGTTTTAAAGCCGTAGTTCTAACCGATGCCGTATGCGCTGTTCTGATGATGATCGGCATGATCACCTTGGGATATACAATGATCAAAGCAGGCGGCGGCATGGATACAGTCATGGATCGCATCAGCTCTACTGCAATCGGTGACGACGGGATCTCAAACCTGTTAAAACCTGACTGCGGCGGCGCTCTTCCCTATACTTTATTGTTGTCTGCTTGGCTTTTGGTGGGTTTCTGTACCTTAGGACTGCCTCAATCTATGGTCAGGTGCATGAGCTATAAAAATACCAAAGGATTATCCTCGGCCATGGTGATTGCCACTTTGGTATGCGGCGCTCTGATGATCGGCATGACCCTTTTAGGTGTGCTCTCCCGCGGAGTGATTTTGGAAAAACCTGCAAACGGTACTGATGCAGTAATTCCGGAACTCATCGTGAATTATATGGATCCTGTCATGGCAGGCATAACCATCATCGGACCTTTGGCTGCGACCATGAGTACGGTAAGTTCGCTACTTATATCCGCAGCTTCTGCCGTAGCCCGTGATCTGACCAAACAGCTTAAGGGACCGCAATACCTTGAAAGTATGACTAACCAGCATTCCAAGCGTTTTGCCGTTGCCGTGACTTTATTGCTCGGGATCATCTCCATTGCCTTGGCAATGTACCCTCAAAGCATCGTAGTCTGGGTAAACATGTTTGCGTTCGGCGGACTTGAAAGTGCATTCATGTGGCCGGTAGTTCTCGGTCTATTCTGGAAACGTATGAATACAAGCGGAGCTCTTTGGGGTGTGGCTCTCGGACTTGGATGTTACATTCTGGCAATGATCACCGGATTTAAGATCATGAGCTTCCACAGCATACTTATAGGTACCGTGATCGGACTTTTGGCAAGTATAATCGGAGCCTATTTAGGTCAAATAACGGATGAAAAAACTTTAAGAATTTTCTTCCCTCACAAATTTGCCGATTAGTTTTCAAGCCTGTCAAGCGTTAAAATGTTAAGGCCTGTCGTTAAGACAGGCCTTAATGTTTTGGGAGTGGTAATTATGAACTGGAAGCTTTGTCTCGGACTCTTGGTGTTTTTCGCACTCTTGATGTCCTCTTCATACACCTTACTCATTCCCTTTTTGCCTGTTTACCTTGTGCGTGAATTGGGGTCCACTCAGGAAGATGTAAACCTTTGGTCAGGCGTGATTTTTGCCGTAACTTTTGCCATCAGTGCTGTGGTATCTCCGCTGTGGGGACGTCTTTCGGATCGTACCGGCCGCAAACTTATGATGTTACGTTCCTCGGTTTTGCTGGCCGTTTGTTATTTTATAGGCGGCATAGTAGAAACACCGTGGCAACTTTTGGGAATGCGCGCCTTACAAGGATTTGCCGCAGGTTTATGGCCGGCATGTCTTGCCATGCTCTCGGCATATGTTCCCAAAAATAAAATAGGCATTTCGATGGGACTTATGCAATCCGCAAATATATGCGGAGGTATTGTCGGTCCTCTTTTAGGAGGGATCCTGGCTGCAGCGTTCGGAATGAGAAATTCTTTTTTCGTAGGAGCCGCAGGACTTTCTCTAATCACC
>CABQMD010000169.1 GCA_902465145.1 uncultured Succinatimonas sp.
AAAATTTTTGCTCTGGTGTCAAAACGTTATCAGACTCCCTATGTGGCTGTGATCACGCTGGGGGTACTTTCGATTGCCCTCATCACCACCAATTCGCTTATATATATCGCCTCGCTTTCCCTGTTTGCCGATCTTTTTTATTACGTGATAGGCATAGTGGCTGCATATGCTTTGCGCAGGCGTCATCCTGATCTTCGTCGTACTTACAAGGCCCCGTTGATTGCCGTCGGTGCTCCGTTAAGCGCTCTTATCTATATTTATATGATGAGCGAGCTTGATACCGAAGCTTTCATTACCGGTGCGGTATGGTGCGCTTTGGGACTTGCCATTCATTTTATATGTTCTGCCAAGTACGGCAAAGCAGGTGAATTTACTTTGGATATGGAAGGCTCGGGAGCAGATGAGATCCCCACAAAAGAAGAGAAGGCGCATCTTGATCGCGAATTCAAAGTCTGGACGGTCGTGGTGGCAATTTCATGTCTTGTGGCCGTGGGATTGTTCGCGCTGCCTTTTGTCATGAATTAAAAGATCATGCGTTAAAAGAAGGCTCCCTTGTCGGAGCCTTTTTTTGAGGCTTACGGCTCTTAAAGACGATTTTCCACCGTTTTGATCACCGCCTGCAAGCAGGATCCGCCTTTTGTGGAAAAAGTTCAGGATGGTAAAATTTAAGATGATGCTAAAGGATTTTAAAAATCTGTGGAGCATCCATGAACATACCGCCATCTTATTTGTTTTCAGACAGTAAAAATCGTCGCTTTTTAGGCAGTACCCCGCAACTTTTTCATGACTTAAGATGCATTTGCAATCAAGTGATCTTGTTTGGCTGCGTTGAAGGTTATGACAAAATAAAATGTTTAAAAAGTCGCAACGGACGCATGATCTGCTTTTCGCTTAAGACTTGTGATCAGATCGGTATTCAAAAACAAACGCATACTGAATTTCATCGCGTGGTGATTAACGACAAAGTGGTTGCAAATTCAGCTCTTGAGTGTAAATCCCTGATAATTCCGGGGCGTTGGCTTTTAGTTTGCGGAGTATTAAGGCATCGTTATCTTGTGGACAGGTTTTTACGCAGTGCCGAGATCACCGAGATCCATGCTTTGAGCATAAGTCCAGCAGATCCTGCTTGGGATCAGAAGGGGGTAGACGGAGGAGTGATTTTCCATGCCTGAAGTGAATCTTTCTAAAATTTTTCGTGCCGAGCATTTGTGTGTGGATGTAATGCAGATCCCTTCTGATCAGGATCCTTTGAACATTCCGTCCGTTGATGAGAATTATATTTTTGAACTGCCGCTTTTAAACCAGCTGCTTTTGTATCTGACCTGTCCTCAGCATGACTGTCTGTTTCTTTCAGGACCTGCAGGATGCGGAAAAACTTCCATGGCGTTGCAGGCAGCGGCAAGGCTTAAATGGGGTGTGGAGCAACTTACGCTGTCAGCCCGTACGGAAGCCTGCGATCTTATAGGACACGCAACTTTGCGACGCGGGGAGCTGGTATATGAGTACGGACCTTTGGTCCGCGCCATGCGCCTTGGGGAAATTTTGATCTTAAATGAGATAGATCTTATGCCTCCTGGAGAACTGTCTGCTTTAAACGATGTACTTGAAGGTAGGGCGCTGACCATTACCCAGAATTTCGGGGAAAGGGTGCAGCCGTCCCCGTTTTTTCGGGTGATAGCCACGGCCAATACCAAGGGTATGGGAGATCCCACGGGGTTTTATAACGGGGCAAGGCAGCTTAATCAGGCTTTTTTGGATCGTTGGCGTTTTGTGGAATTGGGATATCCTGAGGCCAAGGTAGAGGAGGCGATCATTGCCAGGGCCAATCCGGAACTTGAGAAAAGTAAGATTGCTGATCTTGTTCGTCTTGCAAATGAAGTAAGAAGAACCTCATGTCCTGATGAAGGACGACCTTCGTTGTCGGCTCCTTTTTCTACCAGAGTGCTGTTGAGAATAGCATCGTTACTGAGCGTCTGTTCAAAGCTTGATGAAAGCAAGGCGCTTGAAATGGGATTTGCTGCACGTTTGCCCGAGCATGAACGGGAGTATGTGATGAGGCTTTGTGCCGATATCTTCGGCAACGGTGAGAAAAGCGAGCTGATGGGTAGAAAAGTTCCCAAGCGCATGCTTGCAAAACATCATGAAGAAAAAGATGAATAAGCACATGATTTTCGTGATCCCCTGCTCAAGGCAGGGAGTAGTCACGAGCAGTGCTAGAAAAAACACCGGCTTGATATTGTCTCAGGCCGGTGTCTTTAATGCGTACATTAAAATCAGTTAAAAGCAGCGTTCAATTCGCTTTCACTGGATATGATATTACCTGCAAGTCTGTCGCAATCTATCTGATAACTGCCGTCATTGATGGCTGCTTTTAGTTTTGCCACTTTATTTTGATCTATACCGTCGGATGCTGATGCAACGGAGAAAGCCCGTGACATGGCTTGTGCCGAGGAAGTGAAATCCACGGCATCGGTCGAGGCTTTGCTGCCGGAAGCTGTATTCGCTCCTGCATTGCTCCTGACCGTCGCATTGCGTACGGAGTTTACATGAGTATCCTTTAAGGAATTCATGCTACGGTCATTGAGAATATCGATTGCCATTTGTTTAACCTCAGCCTGATCTTTTCTTCAGATCTTACTTGTACATCTTTAATAACGTCAACGGCGCAAATTTTTTTAGCACTTTGATAAAAAAATTTTTATTTTTTTACTGGATTGATTGTTCTAAAAAAAACGGGAGCTCGTAGCCGAGATCGTCTGAGATGCGCAAAAGATCATTTCTTTCCTGAGCTTGCAACAGATCTTTTATGATCATATTCAGACGGAGCATAAAATCTTTTGAAAGTTTCGGGGAGAGTGAGACGACTTCGGTTAAAAGTTCGGTCATAAGTTCGTATGTTTCGGCGCAGCATCCTTTGAGAGCCGTATCCGAGATCTCTTTGGATTTTTGTGCAAGTTCACGCACTTTTCCCTTCAAGTCGATTGTGCTTTCCATCATTAAAAAGGAATTTTTGCAGGCGCTTTTAATGTGAGTTTAAAAGTGAGTTTAAAAAGATCCGTCGTACGGAGACGACGGATCTTGTTTAAATCAGCAGTCAGTCATGCTTTGCAAATTTAGCGCAAAGAGCGTCGAACATATGATCCAAAGGCAGA
>CABQMD010000170.1 GCA_902465145.1 uncultured Succinatimonas sp.
GCAGGATCAACTTTAAGTGTAGAGGTGATTTCACCGTCGTCATTGCACGGCAAAACACATTACACTGCCTTTGCTCAACTTTTGCCTAATACCGATCCTTGGGACGACCTTTATGAAAATGATAATACTGACAATACCGAGACGATAAAAACTATTTTTTCATCAGGCATTACGGAATCTGGAGCAGGTCACAGCATGTTTTGTCTTCCGGTACCGGATGTTGAAGGCAGACTTAAAATCAGTGCTCTTATTTGGGATGCGCTGGGAACGGGAAAGGTAGAGCGTACTTTAAATATAGTTAAAGACAGTTCGTTGCAGATCCAAGTTCCAGAATTTTTAAACGAAAATGATGTAGTAGTGGCAAATATAAAAATAAAAAGCAATCAGGATACCAAAGCCCGATCTTTTGCACTTAACTTTAAATGCGGAGGATCTGTAGCATGTATGGGAAATCAGCGTATTAAACTGGTTCGCGGAGAAACTGCTGAAATTTATTTACCCGTAACGGCAAAATCAGGTGGAAATGGCTTTATTCAGGTTGATGTAAGTTGTGGCGGACGTTTCTTTACTAAGATAAAGAATATTGCCGTACAATCATTGGTTCCTTCCTCGCTTATCACCGATACCGTATACATAAATCCCGGACAAAAACTTATCTATGACGTACAAGGACAATTCAAAAAAATAATTTCAGCTCGTTACGATTTATCACCTGTACCCTATTTAAATGCCGACGGTTTTTTGGAAGCCTTGAAACAAGCTTCTTTTGCCAACGATTTTGAAAAAATTTATGCTCTTTCAATACTCATAGATTCTGAATTTTCTGAAGAAAGCAAAGATGAACAGGAAAAACAATCAAGGCGTCACAATATTCAGGACAGTTTGAACAATCTGGTCGCAGTCATGAATGATGACGGATCTTTACCAGTCAATTTCGGAGATCCCAGATTACACCGTCTTATCACCATAAAAGCGGCTCAGGTTTTAGGCAGCGGCTTGTCACACGGTTATAACGTCAACGACAAACTGCTTGCAGGTTTGATGCGTCAGGTTTCGATTATTGCAACAGATCCACTCAGCAGTGCCTACGAAAAGGCTCAGGCAGCATTGGTAATGCAACGCAACGGTTTGGTGGCACAATCAAAACAACTGGCTTTAAAACTCATAAAAGACAGTAAGATCCACTCTTCCTCCGCATTGGCATTACTCGCTCCCGTACTTTACAAATGCGGCGAACACAGTATGGCAAATACCGCTTTGGAGCGGTCTGTAAAAGAAATGGTAAAACTTGAACAGATACGCTCTGCTTTGAATTCGCTCTCGGAAAACGACAATCCTATGCTATTAAGAGAGGCGAAAAAAGCTTTTGACGAGCCTGTTTTTTCATCTTCTGCCTACAACGCCGCCCTTGTGCTTTTAGCCTCGACTGCGCTTGGCTCAAAGCAGCACGTAGCTTATGCAACCTCCATTCTGGAACGCAACCGTAGCACGATATCATCACAAATTCAGGTTTTATGTACCTTGTTATCTCAACTTGAATTTGTAAACTTTGATTCCATTGAAAGTCAACTTTGTAGTGACGGTCGTTTTGAAATTAAAAACAATGCGTCTTATCCGCGCTATGCCACCGTCATGGTTAAAGGCTACCAGACGGCGACAAACGCCGCATCTCGTAACGCTATACCGTACAAAGCAGATTTGACAGTGTTTTTTGACAATTACAGTACTCCGCTTAATCGCGGTCTGTCGATGCACAAAGGAGACGAGGCGTTGCTGATACTCACGATCGAGGGGCTTGAATCACGTATACTCAATTTAAGATTAAACATACCAAAGCTCCCTGGGCTTACACTTGAGCGTTTCTTAAATGTCAATGAAAAGCGTTTCCCCAACATACGCGATCTTTATCCTGTAACTTCCTATAGCGAAAAAAATAATACAGGGACCTTGAATATAGGAACAGATCGCGGCAGAACTTTCAGAATTGCCGCATTAGTCAGAGCCACTACAGCAGGATCTTTCGTGTTGCCGTCCGTGAAAATTTCAGATTCTGAAGGACACAGCGGAATTCTGAATATAGATACGAAAGGCTACTTAAAAATAGAATAAAGTATAAATGCAGTTTATAAAAACTTTCCTCCTTTTTTCAAAGGAAGGAAAGTTTTATTTGCCGTCAATCAGACTGCTGCGCCGTAAGCCTTGAAATAAGTAGTTGAAGCATTGTGGAATACTGCATCAAAACCGTTCTTTTCCAAACCACTTCTTCGACGCTTCGATCATCGTTTACCGTCCACTGCTCAAGATATTTACCTTTATGAGCATATCCGCCTGGCTCTGTTGAAGAGCCTGCCGACACGGCTGTGATCCCCAAAGGAATGATTAGATCACGAAAAGCCGCACTCTCGCGGGTAGAGATAGTAAGATCCAACTCATTGTCGAAAATTCTCCAGGCACAGATGATCTGCACTAGCTTGGCATCCGATACCGGAGTCATAGGCTCAAACCCGCCTGCGGCAGGGCGCAGACGCGGGAAAGATACGGACATTTGAGTACGCCAGTAATGCTCACGCATATACATAAGATGCAAAGCGGTAGCACAAAGATCCACACGCCAGTCATAAAGACCTAACAAAGCGCCTATGCCGACCTTATCTATACCGGCCCGCCCCAAGCGATCCGGAGTTTCCATACGCCAGCGCATATCCGCTTTTTTACCGGCCAAATGAACCTTTTTATAATACTCAGGGTGATAGGTTTCCTGATATACGGAAACGCTGTCAAGTCCCAAAGTTTTAAGTTCGGCATAGTCCTCGGTTGAAAGCGGCTGAACCTCCATCTGCAGATAGTCGGCATAACGGCGCACCAACGGCAAGACCTGTCTGAAATAATCCATGCCTCCACGACGATCATTTTCACCGGTTACCAGCAATATGTTTTGATACCCCATTTTTACGATGGCTTCGCATTCTTCACGGATCTCATCCAAGGTCAGAACCACACGCTTGAACTTATTCATTGCAGAAAATCCGCAATACGCACACTTGTTGTTGCAAAGATTAGTGAGATAAAGCGGAAGATACATATTCACGCAACGCCCGAAGCGACGTCTGGTGATCTGCTCTG
>CABQMD010000171.1 GCA_902465145.1 uncultured Succinatimonas sp.
TTTTGCGCAGCCTATATAACCGCATTGACCGCAATTCATGCCCGGCAACAGGTTGTTGATTCTTTTTTCAGCACCTGATGTTTTGCTACCGGCAAAGAAGAAAAGCAGTGAAAGTATAAAACCCGTGCCCAAAAGGATCAGGGCACTCCATATTATGTAATCAATGGCAAACGGATTCATGCGGCACTTCCTATAAAGCCGGCAAATCCCATGAAAGCCAAAGACATGAGTCCTGCCGTGATAAGTGCGACTGCAGTACCGCGGAAAGGTTCTGGGACATCGGCTATGGCAAGACGCTCTCGTATGGCTGAAAACAGTACCAATACCAAGGTAAAACCGCATCCTGCTCCCATAGAATAGACTACGGTTTCGGTAAGAGTGTGATGCATGTTGGTATTGAGCAGTACCAGTCCCAATACTATGCAATTAGTGGTGATAAGAGGAAGGTAAATACCCAGGGCATTATATAAAGAATAAGAAATGCGACGTAACAGAATTTCTACCAACTGTACGGTGATCGCAATGACGACAATGTCTGATATTAAGTCAAGAGCTTCAAGTCCCAGAGGGATCAATACGTGGGTATTTATAAAAAAACAACATAAAGAGGTCAAGAGCAACACGAAAGTGGTTGCTATACCCATACCTGTCGCAGCCTTTAACTGGGATGAAACTCCGATGAATGGGCAAAGTCCCAAGAATTTACCAGCACGAAATTGTTGACAATCACGGCGCTGAAGAACAGGAGAAAATAGTGTAACATTTGTATAAATTAATTCAGGATGAGCTAAAAAGTTTTTTAACCTTATTTATCGTTATTGTTATTTTTACCGAGCATGAGCATCAGCACGATTGTTAATGATACCGCATGTATGGCAATTTCTTGCCGCAAAAAAATCTCAGTGGCCTTGTCTGATGATGAAATAAGGCTGATGATGGAAATTTTGACCGAAGAATTTCCCGATCCCAAGCCGGCGTTACATTTTAAAAATGCTTTTGAGCTTTTATGTGCCGTCATGCTTTCAGCTCAGGCTACCGATGCTTCAGTAAATCAGGCTACGCCTCAATTATTATGGTAAAACTCGGAGCCGAAGGCATTGCCCCTTTTATAAAAAGCATAGGTCTTTGGCGGGTTAAATCAAAAAATCTCGAGTTGATGTCAGAACAGTTACTGCAAAGACATCACGGAATGGTACCTGACGATTATGCTGCTTTGAGGTCTTTGTCAGGGGTAGGTGAAAAAACTGCTGCCGTGATCATGAACGTTATCTACCATAAGCCTTATGTAGCAGTGGATACGCATATTTTCAGAGTTTGCTGTCGTACAGGACTTTGTGTTGGTAAAAATGCTCTTGACGTGCAGCATGCTTTGGCATACATCATCCCGTTGCAGTATCAAAACGAGGCTCATCATCGTTTGCTTTATCACGGACGTTTTGTCTGTACTGCCAAAAAGCCAGATTGCAGACATTGCGTACTTTCTGCCTTATGCAAAAGCAGAAAAGATTTTGACCAAAAAACGTCCAGCTGATCCGAATTGAAGCCTAAATAAAATTTTTAACTGCCAAATCAATCAAATAATATTTCTTGCAGTTGCAATGATCACGTAAATTAATAAGGCGGGAAGCACTATCAATTGTGAACCGCAGACTATTGATCTTGAAATCAGTAACGTTTTTTGATTCATGAAAATTCCAAGCAGCAGTCTTAAGAGCAGTGCTATACCGATAAGTGAGGTTGCGACCAGAGGCGGAAAAGTACAGTACATCGCCACAGCCGTGATCATCGATGAGAATACCAGTCCTTTTACACTCAAAGATCCAAAAGAATTGACGGGGTCAGCAGTAAGCCCCAAAGAAAGGGAGCATCCGCTCAAAGCACTGAGCATGCAACATGAAGAGAAAAAAAGCGGCGTTCTGTAAAGATCCTGGCTACAGACTTCTCGCAAGGTTTCAAGACAGGCTACGAGCACAATTACGTAAAGTACGGAGATCACGCTGTGCAAATCCTGATTGGTTCGTGAATTGGAAAAAGAAGCACATATTTTTGCGATTCCGTGAAAACCGCAGATCCCGTTCAGCATAAAAAATGCCGTGACGGATAAAGTGCCTAAGAGTAAATGAGGGACCTGCATGATGAAAGTAAGTCCGTAAAAGAAAGGAAAGGTGCTGATAAATCCTACGACGAAATAGGGAATAGGCATTGAACTTGGATAACATGGTCCAAGATAAGTTGCCGTTTTTGGCATGATTGCCCCAAGATTAGTGTGAGTAAAAAAAGACGCCAGAATTTGTCTTAGAAAAAGCAGGATCTGCGAGGACAATTTTATTTTTTTATATGGGGAAAACTTTTTTGTACTGTCTTTTGGGGAGACTTTTTCGTCAGCTTGTTTTGTCTTAATCACATGCGAAAAAAGTCTTTGATCGGCATGCAGGTTGGCTGTTTTTTTCTGAGCCTCAGAAACTTCGTTATATGTCTGGGCTGAAAATGTATCAGTATCGTCGGAAGCACTTAGTTCATCTGTAAATAAATCAAGAGGAAGTTTTGTGACATTGCTTTCTTCCTGAAGTTTTGATTTTAGCAAGTCTGTAACAACCTGATCTTGGTTCATTTTATCGCTTTTTTGAGCAGGATCAGCGCAGATCCCGTCATTGTCGTGTAAACTTTCTGATTTACTTAAGATGTTTGAAAGTTGTGAAGGCGTTTGAAGCGTTTTTTTCACCGTCTGATCATCTGTACTGCGAGTTTGACTTTCAGTATTTTGATTTGTGGATCCTAAAACGTAGTCGCTCATAAAAAACTCCGCAACCGTAAACAAGGATGTCTAATGATAGCCGTCGGTACTCATATAGGCATATAAATTTATATTTTTTAGACTATAACAGATTTTTTTAATTAAGTTGCCGTATGAATAGTGAAGTCGTACAGGACAAACTCGATGCGGCGGTTTCAGGGTAAAGTCAGGCATGATTAAACTGCAAAAAATAACAAAGATCTATGAACTTGATCATGGTCAGAAAGTGCAGGCCTTAAAGGGAATAGATCTTGAAATACGCGATAAGGAAATTTTCGGAATAATCGGCCTGTCAGGCGCCGGAAAATCTACTTTGGTGC
>CABQMD010000172.1 GCA_902465145.1 uncultured Succinatimonas sp.
TGCTCTCGGGATCTCTCCTGGTGCGGCTTTATGCGTGACTTTTACCAATAAAGCTGCCAATGAGATGAAAAGGCGCATCCGTGCGCTTTTAGGTGACAGCGTACGCCCTCAGGTCGCAACTTTCCACGGCTTTTGCTGTGAGTTTTTACATGAAGAAGCGGCGGCTTTGGGAATAGCGAAAAACTTTTCGTTATGGTCGGTGCAGGATGTGCGCGACGCCTTAAAACCTCTTTATAAAGAACTGCATATTAATGGTCGCGAATTGCCGTTGCAGGAAGCTTGGGATTATATCGACGCACGCAAAAGCCTGCCAAGTCTTGCTTATGTAAACGAATTTTTATCACCTGATAGTAATTTTTTATCAGAGCTTGAGCAAAAAGAACAGAGCGTTAAGGGCAAACTGTTTTATCGTTATTTGCAGCAGCAACGCATGGCCTCGAGTTTGGATTTTGACGATCTCATTGCCTTTACTTTACATCTCTTGCGCATCGACGAGGAGATCAGGGAGCGCTGGCAAAAACGTCTGCAGTACCTCATGATTGACGAGTTTCAGGATATAGATGTATTGCAGTATGAATTGTGCGAATGTTTGGCCTCAAGATCCGGCAATCTTTTTATAGTAGGAGATCCTGATCAGACCATCTATTCTTTTCGCGGGGCCGATGTAAAACTATTCACCGGTTTTAATAAGCGTCATCCTCAGGCCAAATGTTTTGTTTTTACCAAGAATTACCGCTCGCAAAGAGGGATCCTCGAGGCTGCATACGCGCTTATAAGCCATAACGGCGACACCGGCAGACTGCCGCTTGAAGTCGTGCGCAAAGACATAAAGATGCAGGATATGGTGAAGATCTTCAATCTTCCTGATGACGAGGATGAAAATTTAGGAGATCTGCTTAAGATCATGCAGGAACACGCGCGCACCGATGCCCTAAGCGATCCTAAGTTTACTCAGGTTGACGAAGGGCACGTTTCGATGCTGCCTGCGGTGGTGTTTGCCGTTTCTGCCACGCAACAGGCTGAATATATAGCCGCTGAATTAAAAGCTTTGTATGAGAGTCACCCTAAAAGCAGTGCGGCGGTACTTTTCAGAGCTCATCACGTTTCAGACGATATCGAAAGGGCATTAATACGCAACGGCATTCACTACACTCTGTTAAGCGGCAGGCCTTTTTTGGAAAGATCCGAGATCAGGGTAACGCTTGGCTATTTAAGATTATGTTTAAACCCAGATGATGATCAGGCTTTGAAACTTACGGTAAACGAACCAAAACGCGGCTTCGGCAAAAAAAGACTGCAAAGACTTACTGACGATGCCGCAGTCGAGGGAACTTCTCTTTTTGCGCAGTTGTACGCGCACGCCGATGATCCTCTTTACACCAAAGGTACCAGAATAAAATCTTATCTGACCGTTGTCACCGAACTTCATAAAGATCTCATTTCGTTAAAGCCCACCAGAGCGTTGGAGAGAGTACTAAACGGCACTTTGTATGAAGAGCATTTAAAAGATGCAGGAGATCAAGAAGCCCTGCAGGGACTTTCTGCCTTGCGACAGCTGGCTCAGGATTTTGAACAGAATGAAGGCGAAAGTACTAATATTGCGGATTTCGTAAGTTTTCTGGTATTGTCATCCTCCGCTTTTCAAGACAAAGATTTAAATGCGGTAAAGCTTATGAGCGTGCATGCTGCCAAAGGTTTGGAATTTGATTATGTATTTTTGGCAGGATTGGACGAAGGCATTTTCCCTTCGGCAAAATCGGAAACTCCCGAGGCTTTGGAGGAAGAACGCCGGCTTTTGTATGTAGCTATGACCAGAGCCAAAAAGCAGCTTTTCATGCTGTCAGGCGGCAGGGTTAAATGTTTTGACAGCGGAGGTTCTCCTTCGCGTTTTTTTGCAGATCTGCGATCGGATCTGATCTTGCAGGTAGGATCATATGAACGAGACGGACGTTATACCATTTCAAATGCCGGTCACTCACGCTTTAAGTCAGGTGATCAGGTTTTTCACGAGGTTTTCGGGCCCGGAAAAGTTTTGCAGGTAAATGAAGCACAGGGTGAATACTTAATAGAGTTTTCAAGCCTGAAACAGGAGCGCACCTTAGGATTTGATGCGCCTCTTGAAGAGTATGTACTTACTTAAATTTCTATTCATGTGCCGTAAGCAACAGGCAGAGAATGACCCCCAACACTATAAGCGTAAAGTGTTGCAGAGCCTTAAATTTGTTTTCCGTGATCTTAAGGCGCGGCAGTAGATCCGATAAAGCCACGTAGATAAAACTTGCAGAAGATACGGCCAAAGCATACGGCAGCAACGTTTCAAAACCAGTGAAAACGGCAAGAGCGCAGACTCCGCCGCAAAGTGATCCTGCTAAGGCGGTAAGATTTACGCTGTAGGCAGCTTTCGGGGACATGCCCAAAGCAAGCATCAGCGCATAATCTCCAAGTTCATGCGCTACCTCGTGCATGATCACGGCCAAAGTCACTGCCAACCCTACATGCAGATCAGCCATGTAGGCAGACACTATGATCACGCCGTCGCAGATCGTGTGCAGTAAGGTTCCTGCCAAAAGCGCGGCCCCGCCGTGACTTAAAGCTTTATGAACGTCGTTTTCATGGCGATGGGCCTTTTGGGCTCCCAAAAACATTTCAAAGCCGGCAAGCGTCAGTACCGCGATTAAAGCCGTTGCGCCTATTTCGTGAGCTTCTGCCTGCTCGCAGGCCTCAGGCAGAATATGACCAAGTCCCAAAGCCAGAATGAACCCAGTTGCCAAAAGAGAGAGAGGCGTGCTCAAACGCAGCAGATTTTGCCGTCCTAACAAAAAACATAATAAAGCAGAAAGGCACGGCGACAGGGCACATGAACCCAAGGCTGCTAAAAGTGCCGTCAGGTACTGCTCATTCATGCCAAAAACTCCTTGGGATCACGCATGGCATTGAATACGTCCAAAGCTTCACGGGTTTGACGCACATCGTGGACCCTTACGATGCTGGCACCTTTCATCACGCTGATGAGATGTCCTGCAACCGAAGGGATCACGCGCTCCTGCGCTGATTCAATTCCGCAGGCTGCTTTTAACATGGATTTTCGCGACAAAGCCGAAAGCA
>CABQMD010000173.1 GCA_902465145.1 uncultured Succinatimonas sp.
TTTAGTATAAGGGGCAGGAAAAAGCTCAGATCGCGTATTGCTAAAGTTATTGCTGCAATGTCGTGATCGATGCTCTCATCAAATCATGAGCAGATGCCTGACGTTATGCTTTATGAATTGGTATTGTCGCCATCTGCATCATGTCTTTAGTCTCCGTTCAGCAGATCAAGGCAGATCCCGAGGTTCAAACCGTCAAAGAGATCGTCATTGCTCATATTTCTTTTGATCATGGCTGCAACCGTCTGCATGGCATAGAGCGCGCTTTCTTTGACATCGTTATTTTTCAGCATGCGGCTGATGAAAAGTGAGGCAAAAACATCCCCGGTACCATGGAATTCTTTACTGTCTATCGGAGTATAGGGCAGATGCAGAATTTCTTTTTTTAAGGCATCAAAGCCTAAGACCATATTTTGACCGTCGCAAAGAGCGCTGGTAATGAGTACGGTGCCTGGGCACAGTTTCTTCAGTTTTTCTAAGATCTCATGTCCTTCATCCAAACTGAAGCCCTGATCTTTGCAGGGAGTACCGGTCAGATAGCAGGCTTCGGTAAGATTCGGCATGATGAAATCCGAGTATTTGATTAAAGAGCGCATGTTCTCAACATCATCAAGGGTGATCCCGTTGTAGAGTTTGCCGTGATCTCCCATGATGGGATCGGTAAACACGCTGATCTTTTGGGCGCGGTATTAACGGCAGCGTGCTGCAATAAGATCAGTTTGCGCTTTGGAACATAAAAATCCTGTGTATACGGCATCGAATTTAAAGCCCAAAGCCTGCCAGTGATCAAAGGTACGTCGCATAAAATCGGTAGTATCGAGCACGTCAAAGCGTCCGTAGGCAAAGTTATTTGAAACCAGAGCCGTCGGCAGTACCGAAACTTCAAGTCCTGAATGTGAACATACTGGGAGCATGGCGTTGACGGCCATACGACCGTAGCAGGGCAGATCGCCTATTAACAGTAGATGTTTTTGGGGCTTCATGAAAAAATCCTAAAACGCGTCGTAAGACACGGGGCATTTAAGCCCCGTGTCTTACGACGGTATTTAAAAGTTCAGGCAGGCTCTGTAAAATCCGCATGACTAAGAGATGGCTAATTTCACCTGCCGATAATGTCCTGAAAATTATAAGAAGGAATGATAACAGTGAAGATCTCAAAAAAACAGCTGGCAGTGATCCTGATCCCCGTGCTTTTGCTTGCAGGTTTTGCAACTTATCGTACTTTGCACAGTGAAACTCCTGCTTATATGACCGTCAAGCCGCAGGTAAGAGACATAGTAAAACAGGTTTTTGCAACCGGTACCGTTGAAGGCAAGACTCAGGTGGATGTAGGTGCGCAAGCCTCAGGGCAGATCTTAAAACTGCACGTATCTACAGGAGATGAGGTTAAAAAAGGGGATCTCCTGTGTGAGATCGATCCGCGTAATCAGGAAAACGCCCTAAAGAGTGCTGAATCTGAAGTTGAGATCACCAAAGCCCAGATCGCGGCCAAAAAAGCCGAGATCCGCAAGTTAAAAAGCGAAGCACTGCGTAATCAGAAGTTGCGTAAGACCGATGCCGTATCGGCTCAGGATTATGAAACGGCTCAGGCCAATTTGGATATTGCCAGAGCTCAGCTTGAGCAGTATGAAGCTCAGTTAAAAAAGAACGAAGTACAACTGTCTGATGCCAAGACCAATTTAGGCTATACCAGCATTACCGCTCCCATGGACGGTACCGTCTATGCAACCGTAGTCGATGAAGGTCAGACGGTTAATGCATCTCAGACCACTCCTACCATACTGCGTCTTGCCGATTTATCAGAGGTTACGGTTAAAACCGAAATTTCCGAGGCTGATGTGGTGAATGTCAAAAGCGGCATGGAATGCAGTTTTACCATCTTGGGAAGGCCTCATGAGGTATACCGTGGAGTATTGGGACGCATTGAGCCTGCTCCTTCAAGCTATGCATCGTCAAGTTCTACCCAAAGCACTTCAAGCTCGAGCTCTTCCTCTTCTTCTCAAAATGCAGTTTATTACAATGCCGATATCATCGTGAAAAACCCAGACGGAGTATTGCGCATCGACATGACTGCGGACGTAACCGTAAACGTGGCCTCGGCAAAAAAAGTATTGTCACTGCCGCTTACGGCTTTGCGTGAAGATTACGGCAACGAAGGTCAGATCTACGTGCTCGATAAGGACGGTTTGGTAAAGGCTCATAAGGTAAAACTCGGGCTTCGCGATGATCAGTACGTACAGCTTGAAGACGGTCTTGATGAGCATGCTCAGGTGGTAATAGGCGACGATGTTTCAACTGCCGAGTCACAGGCTCTTAACAATTCCCGCGGTCCCAAGCGTATGCTCTGATGAGGCTTATATGACACAGGCTTTATTGGAATTAAAAGAGATCAGGCGTTCCTACTCTCAAGGCGAAAGCTCAACTGAGGTTTTGCACGGCATCAGTCTTAAGATTTACCCTGGGGAGTTGACTGCCATCATCGGCCCTTCGGGATCGGGCAAATCCACGCTTATGAACATCATAGGCTGTCTTGATAAACCAAGCTCCGGCAGCTATGAAGTAAACGGACGCAGTACTTCAGGGATGACTCCAGACGAGCTTGCATCTTTAAGACGGGATTTCTTCGGGTTTATCTTTCAGCGCTACCATCTGCTCGGGCATTTAAATGCCGAAGAGAACGTGCAGGTTCCTGCAGTGTATTCGGGAATGGGCAGGGAGGAGCGCTCAAAACGTTCGGTAAAATTATTAGCAAGGTTGGGGCTAGGGGACAGGGTAACTCACAATCCTTCGCAATTATCAGGCGGGCAGCAACAGCGCGTATCCATAGCCAGAGCTTTGATGAACGGCGGGCAGATCATTTTGGCAGACGAGCCTACCGGTGCTTTGGATACCAAAAGCGGTGAGGAGGTCATGAAGATCCTGCAGGAGCTCAATGCTCAGGGACATACCGTGATCCTGGTGACCCATGATCCGCGCATCGCCGCCCATGCCCGCAGAGTGATCACCATACGCGACGGCAATATAGTATCCGACGTGCAAAATACTCAAACAGGAAAAAAAACGCTCTCAGATGTTACAAAAGAAAAGTCAGAAA
>CABQMD010000174.1 GCA_902465145.1 uncultured Succinatimonas sp.
AGCACGAGCAGAGAGTCAGAAATGATCCTGTATTTGCGCTTATGTCGCAGGAGCTTAGTCGTTATCGCAGGATAAAGCATGAGCAGTTTATACCGCTTGCTTTGGATGATCGTATGAAGATGAAAGCTGAGGACGATGCCTTCAGACTCAACTCGGCAAACATCAGGCTGAAGGCTATGGGGAAAGACGAGATCAAGAATATCAAAGATTTCCCAGAAGACTTCGAGTTTGACGATGTGCTGTTAAAAGAATGTGTAAACATAGCTTCTGATTTTGCCAAAGCACAACAAAAGCATCTGTATAAAGCCGGCAATGCACCAGTCTTGCGTCGTTTCGCTCCGCCGTCTTAAAATCTTTTCAAAAGGCGGGAGTTTCCCGCTTTTTTTAAATCGGGAATACAAACATGGCATCTAAGTTTAAAGCCCAAAAACGCAGTGATTATAAAGTTCCGGATTTCACCGCCGTAAATTGTGAGCTAACGTTCGATCTCTCCGATGACTCCACCAAGGTAACTTCACTTGTGCGTTACCGCAGGGTGTGTGACGACAAAAAAGCTCCCCTGATCCTAAACGGCGAGGAACTGAATTTAAAAAATGTAAGTCTTGACGGCGGCAACTGCAAATATACTCAGCGTGAAGATACTCTGATAGTCGAGGAAGTTCCTGACGAGTTTGAACTGCAGATTGAAAATATCATCGCACCGGCGCAAAACAGCGAACTTATGGGACTGTACAAGTCGGACGGATGTTTTTGTACTCAGTGCGAACCGGAGGGATTTAGGCGTATCACTTATTTTCTTGATCGTCCAGATGTGCTGTGCCGTTATAAAGTAACCATCATCGGCCCTGAGTACGGTTGCGGAATATTGCTTTCAAACGGAAATCTGATCGACAAAGGGGTAAAACGCGGACGCAACTATGCTGTGTGGGAAGATCCTTTTCCCAAACCTTCATACCTCTTTGCACTGGTTGCCGGAACTTTTGACATAGTACGTGATCGTTTTACCACCAAAAGCGGTCGCAATGTAGATTTAAGACTCTATGTAGATCGCGGCAGTTACGAACGCGGACTTTTTGCCATGAAATGCATAAAAGATGCTATGAAGTGGGATGAAGAGCGTTTTGATCTTGAGTATGATCTTGAAAATTTCAAAGTCGTGGCCGTGGATTTTTTTAATCAGGGAGCCATGGAAAACAAATCGTTGAACATCTTTAATTCGGTGTATGTGATGGTCGACCCAGAACTTTCAACCGATATGGATTTCTACGATGTGCAAAGCGTTATCGGACACGAGTATTTCCACAATTACACTGGTGATCGCGTAACTTTGCGCGATTGGTTCCAGCTTTCGCTTAAGGAATCTCTGACCGTATTTCGCGATCAGGAATTCTCCTCGGACGTAGCCTCGCGTACGCTTTCCCGTCTTAATGCAGTAAGTGTGATCAGAACTGCACAATTTGATGAAGATGCTTCTCCGCTTGCTCATCCGGTGCGCCCTGAAAAAGTATCCGAGATGAATAACTTTTATACCGTTACCATCTATGACAAGGGCGCAGAAGTGATCAGAATGATCCATACTTTAATAGGAGAGGAAAAATTTAAAGCAGGTCTTGCCGATTACCTACATGAATTTGACGGCAAAGCAGCAACCATCGAAGATTTTCTCGTATGTATGGAGCGTGCCGGCAATATCAGTCTTGAGCAATTCAGACGTTGGTACACTCAGTCAGGAACTCCAGAGGTTACGGCATCGTGGGAGTGTGATGATACGGAAGGCTGCTTGAAACTTATGCTTTCGCAAACTTGTCTGGGCTTTGACAAAAAGGCGCGCGAGCCTTTTGTTATTCCCGTACGCATGAGCTTTATCGATGAAAAAGGTCATCGCGTGGTATTACAAGGAGAGAATGCTTCTGCAGTAAGCGTAATGAACGAGCAGACTCAAACTTTCGTCTTCTCCTTAGACGCAAAACAAAAAGGATCAGGAGTCAGAGTATCGTCACTTTTGCCAGTGCTTTTTGAAGATTTTTCAGCTCCGGTAAAGTTTTCCTGCAATTATTCTGATGATGATCTTGCCAGAATGTTGCGTTTTAGCAGTGATCCTTTCATAAAGAGCGATGCTTCGGTACAACTGCAAAAACGTTATGTACATTCCATGCTGTCAAAACAGGAGTGCGAGGTACCGTCAAAACTTATCGAAGCCTTTAAAGGCGTGCTTTCATCGAGAAGTGACAAGAGTGATCCCATACTTATTTCGCGGATCCTGACCTTAGAGCCAATCACGGCTTTTATGCAGACTTTTAACGATGTCATTCCGTTGGACAGTCTTTCAAAGGTGAGAGCAAAGCTTAAGCAGATGCTTGCTTCATCTTTAGAGCAGGAATTTGCCAAGGTATACGAGACGGTCAAAGCTCAGTCTCCTAAGTATTCGGTTGCCGATATGGGGAAGCGTGCTTTAAATTGTCTTGCTCTTAACATGCTTGCTTCGGCATTAAAAGCAAAAGGTCGAGAGGATGATGCGTCGGATCTTGTGAAAAATCATTATCGCAATGCTAAAAACATGACCGATCGTTTGGCGGCGATGAAGAGTGCAGCGGAGCTTGAATTGAGTTGCCGTGAAGAGATCTTTTCACAGTTTGAACACGCCTTCGGTGAACACGCGCTTGCCATGGATCTGATGTTTAAAGTGGTTGCCGCTGTAGAAAACGAGGAGACCGTGTTCTCGGTAAGAAAATTGCTCAAACATCCTAAGTTTGATCTTGGTAATCCGAATCGCGTGCGGGCTTTGGTAGGAACTTTGGCCAGGGCAAATCCGGTAGCGTTGCATCGCCGTGACGGGGCTGGTTATCATCTGTTATCCTCACTCATACGTCGTTTGAACGATACCAATGCAATGTTGGCAGCGTCCTTGATCACGCCTTTGCTTTCGTTTAAGCGTTTTGATGAAGAACGTGCGAAACTGATGCAGGAAGAACTGGAAAAACTTGCCGAGATCCCCAATTTAAGCCGCGGTTTGTCGGAAAAAATTGAAGCCGCTTTGAAATAGAGAGTCAAAGTGTACGGATACCGCTATTATTATTTTTCTTTAAATAT
>CABQMD010000175.1 GCA_902465145.1 uncultured Succinatimonas sp.
ATCTGCCTATGCCAGTCTGTACCTCATCAAATATCAGCAGAGCATGATGTTGATCACAAAGTTCGCGTACGCCTTTTAAGAATTCGGGATCGGCAGGAATGATCCCGCCTTCGCCCTGCACCGGCTCCAAGATCACCGCACAAGTCTTATCGCTGATGGTCTTCTTAAAAGTTTCAAGATCGTTAAATGGAATATGGGTAATGGCCCCAGGTTTGGGACCGAAGCCGTCTGAGTACTGATCCTGACCTGCTACACATACGGAGAAAAAAGTACGACCGTGGAAGCTGTGCGAAAAAGAAATGATCTCATCTTTTTGTGCTCCGTAGTCATCAAATGCCACGCGACGGGCCAGCTTTAAAGCAGCTTCGTTGGCTTCGGTACCGGAATTTACAAAGAAAACCCTTTCAAAAGCAGTATGCGGCAAAAGTTTGGATGCAAGGCCCAAAGTACTTTCATTGGCAAAAATATTACTGCAGTGCAAAAGCTTGGCACTTTGTTTTCTGATGATCTTTTGGACACCGTCAGGAGTATGACCGAGGCACAATACGGCAATACCGGCGGTAAAATCGAGGTAACGTTTTCCTTCCGTATCCCAAACATAGCAACCGTGGGCTTTTTTAATCAGCATGTCCATTGGGACATAGGTTGGAAACATCAAATGGTCAAAATCTTTTCTGGTAAGTTGTTGCATTTTTTTTAACCTTTTTAAATGTTCAGACTGGGGATCTCGCGAATAAAAGCTATTTCATCGCAGCATTCGCGTTTAGGACAGTTCTCACAATCTTTTAAGATCTTCTCAGGCAGTGCTTCCTTTACCGTTTTCACAAAACCTACCCTGCTGAAAAACTCGGGAGAACGGGTAAGTACGAAAACCTTTTTAATAAACATGCGTGCGGCACGCTTGAGCAGAAACTCAACGATGGCCTTTCCCTGTCCCTGACGTTGGATCACAGGAGACACTCCCAAGGAGCGGATCTCGGCAAGTCCTGAGTCATAGACATACAAACATGCACATCCGACCACTTCCTGATCACGTACGCATACGGCAAAGGTTTGGATGCTGCGTACTATATCGTTACGTTTTCTGGGAAGATTCTGTCCTGCCTTGGCCCAGAAATCTACCATTTTCATCAAAGCGTCAACGTCTTCCAAAGTAGCCTGACGCACGAAAAAATGATGCTCCTCCTGTTTTGAAAAGATCTTATTAAGCTCGACTATAGACTCTGTGGCCTTCATGATGTCGTTTAAAGAAAGTTTTCCACCTGCATACATGCCGGCAACTTTCTCAAAGATCTCGTCTAAGGTTAATCCTCTTAATTCGTCTTTGATCACGAATGCCGAGGGACTGTGATCTGTATTTGCCATCGGATAACTCCGCATTTGCCTTACGTTATTAAGTAAAGCCAAAAAATAAATGAAATTAAAATTAGAAAGGGGCCGTTAAAGCCCCGCAGATTAAACGATCAGGGCGGTACCGAGCCGCCGCCGTGCGGAAATTGCTGAAGATAAGGAAGGATCAAAGATAGAACCAATATACACTGGAGAATGTGTAGCGTGAGCCGCTTTGAAAGCTGAATTTACCTTTACGGCCATTCCCTCTGAAATGACGCCGTCAGCTACCATTTTTTGGCAGTCGGCTTCGGTAAGTTCTGGCACCAGCTCTTTATTTGGATCGAGCACGCCTTTAACGTCTGAAATAAAATACAACGGTGCCTTAAGTAAAGATGCCACCGCCGATGCCACATCGTCTGCATTAACGTTGAAGATCTGCCCTTGTGCATCCATACACAATGAACAAAGGATAGGAGTCATGCCGCGTTCAAGCAACATGTCTGTAAAGGCAGGATCTCCGCCTTCCACCTTGCCTACCATACCAAGATCTTCTGACAGTTTTGTGACTTTAAGTAAAGATCCGTCCGATGCCAAAAGTCCCAAAGCCTGCAATCCTGCTGCTGTAGCTACGGACTGCAAATGTTTATTGCACTGTCCTGCCAAAGCCGCGCAAATATAAGGCATGTGCGCTGCAGGTGAAACCCTGAGACCGCGTTTTTTTTCAATCTTAAGTCTCAAAGCAGAGAACAGTTCGTCAACTTCTACTCCGCCACCGTGTATCACTACGGCAGGAGTATTCTTTAGCGCAGAAAAAAGCTCTGCAAGCTCTTTTTGAGCTCCCAGTGCTTTCCCGCTTAATTTGACTACTGCTATCTCATTCATAAGTCTATGCTACACAAGTCCTGCCGTTTCGTCAAAGCCGCAATGCAAATTAAGCACCTGCACAGCTTGAGCTGCGGCACCTTTTAACAGATTATCAATTGCAGATATCACTACTATATAACCGTCATCTGAAACCTTAAACCCCAAATCGCAAAAAGGCGTCATCTGTACATCGGCAAGTTGCGGCAAAATATGCTTAAATCTCACCAGGGGCTTATGAGCATAAGCATCCTCATAGACTTTATCTACTTCAACTTCGCTGATCCCTGATTTTAATTTTGCAGTCACGGTCGCAAGAATTCCGCGCTTAAACGGTCCCAAATGCGGAGTAAAGATCACCTCACATCCTAAATGCTCGGCTATTTCAGGCTGATGACGATGAGTAAATACCCCGTAGGCTGACAGACTTACCTCGCAAAACGAGCTGGAAAGCTTGGCTTTGCGTCCCGCGCCTGAGACTCCGCTTACGGCATCTATAACCGGGCGATAAGCCGCATCAAGCAGTTTGGCATTGATAAGAGGTTTTAAGGCAAGCTGAGATGCCGTAGGGTAACACCCCGGCAGGGAGATCATATTTTTTGAACGTAACTCTTCAAGGGATGTGAATTCAGGCAAAGCATATATGCTGTCTTTTAGCAAGTCGGCATGCTCATGCGCAAAACCGTAGGCTTTCTCAAAAACTTTCAGATCACTGAGGCGAAAAGCACCAGAGAGATCCAAAACCGTTTTACCGTCCTTGATAAGTTTCGGAGCCAGATCATGGCTTACACGATGATCCGTTGCCAGAAAAAAAACATCTGCTCGGGAAGACAAAGAGTCTGAAACCGGCTCCAAGACAGAGTCGCATATTCCGTTAAGGGAGCCG
>CABQMD010000176.1 GCA_902465145.1 uncultured Succinatimonas sp.
TTATCAAATTATCCTATGCTTTAAGAAGATGTTCATTCTCAGTCGATGTGGCTTTTTTGGGATCTCGTGACTGGTTAGTGTTCAACTTCTGTTGCCGAAGGAATTGGTCCTGCAGTGACGTGGGCTGTTACAATTTTATCTTTTTTTTGGATTGATCTATTTCATTACACATTAGGGAAACTCTCATTAACAGCTTTTTTTAAAAATCCGTCTACAATAAGAAAATGTCTGCCTATCCCTTGTTCTTTTTTTTGTTGTGAAAGCAATTCTTTTGTTAATTGTTGGTGTTTTTCTAGTGCTTGATCATAGCTTTCTTGAGCATCAGAAAAAGCGCGCCAAAAACATAAAAAAACAAATGTCATTTGCTTTCCTCCATTGTCGCCTGAATGCTTTTTATTGCCATTTGAACTAAATGTACAATAAATAGCTTTCATAAAAAAGCCTCCCCAAAGGGAGGCTTCGTTATCTTATTGATTCAAACTTTAGCTCAGATGAGGCAGGTACTGAACCAAGGAACAAGCACTATGAGCAGGAATACCAGGCAGTATCCTATGAAGAAGGGGATCTCGCCTTTGGCAATCTGGCCCATGGAGAGTTTGGTAACCGAGGATGCGGCAAAGAGGTTTACGGCCACCGGAGGAGTCATGGTACCTATAACGTTTGAAATAGACACGATGAGACCGAAGTGGATGACGTTGATCCCCAAGGATTCAGCAACCGGCCAGAGCAGAGGAACGAGCAACACGCAGGTGGCGATACCTTCAAGGAAGGTGCCGAAGATTAACAGCACGAAGGCTACGATCAGGCAGTAAGCAGTGGCTGACAAGTTCCAGGAGTTGATGAGATCAATAAGCGTCTGGGAAATGCCTGCATAGGTAAAGAGCCAGGAGAAGGCTGTGGAGGTGGCAATGATGAAGAGCACCATGGCAGATCCTCTGCCTGAGTCTACGATCACGTTCCACAGCTTGTTGTAAGGCAACTCTTTATAGACGAATACACCCACGATGAAGGCATAAACGGTAGCAACGGCTGCTGATTCGGTAGGAGTCAAAAGTCCTGAGTAAATACCGCCCAACACAATAACCGGCAACATTACGGCCAAAGCGGCTTTCCATGCAGCTTTGCAGAACTCAAAGAAGGAAAGATGCTCGGTGGATTTGGGCCAGTTCTCCTTGCGTGAAAGACCGATGGAGACTATGGCTAAAACCACAGCGATCATGATGCCTGCTACCAAACCGCCTTTGAACAGATCACCGATGGATGAGGAGGTGATGGTACCGTAAACGACCATGATGATGCTGGGAGGAATGATAGGACCCAAGCCGCCTGCTACGGCCAGAAGGCCGGCAGAACGCTCTTTGGGATAACCGCGTTTGATCATTTCAGGGTAGAGCATGGAGCCGATGGCGATCACGGTGGCAGGAGCTGATCCTGACAGGGCTGCAAAGAAAGCGCATGATATGATCATCACGTAGAACAGACCGCCGCGTACGCCGCCTACTACGGAGTTGGCCAAATCAACGATACGACGGGAAATGCCGCCCTGAGTCATGAGATTTCCGGCCAGCACAAAGAAAGGAATGGCCATGATCCCTGAAGAGTCCAAAGCGGTGAAGATACGCTGGGCTACTACGGTAACCGGCATATCGATGTAAAAGAGGGTAACGGCAGTTGCAGCGCCCAAAGCCAGAGCAATAGGAACGCCGATGATGAGCAGAAGAATAAATCCGCCAAAAAGAATGAGTGCTGTCATTTATGCATGCTCCTGCTGATCTTTTGCATTAAGCGGGGCTGTAAGCAATTTGAAGAAGATGATGGTCTGAACCACGGTGATAAAACCGAATGCCACGGGAAGAACCAAATAAGGGATCCACATGGGCAGGCTGAGACCTGCGGAGACCTGACCGGTGGCAAGCTGTTTTAGCACCAACTCGTAGGAAGTCATGGTGATCATGACGGAGAAGGCGATGATCACGGCTTTTACGATCAACTGAAGTACACGTTTTAAAAACGGCGGGCATTTCTCGGTAACGGAAGTGATGGCAATTTGAGAACCGTCACGCAGACCGGCTTCAGTGGCCAACAAAGTCATGTAAACCATGCAATATCTTGCCAGTTCGTCAAACCAAGAAATACCGGCATGGAAGACGTTACGGTTGGCAACCTGTCCGAATTCAGCAAGACACATGACAATGAAGCAAACGGCGATGATGACGTTTTCAAGCCGTTGCAGATTGCGTCCTAAAGGATTCATCTGAATATCCTCGACAACCCCCGCACAGGCGGGAGGGGATGAAAAGCTGAGCTTTTTGTCCCATGATTGATGGAAAGTCGGTTCAAATATTTGAACCTCGGCAGTCACAGACTGCGGCCTTACGTTCGTATCTAAGCGCTCAAAGCGCATCATCCTCCTAATATTGTGAATTTTTATGCGGTCGGAGGATTTTCGCAATGCAGTGCTTTTTTAAAAAACTGAGAGCACCTAGGTGCTCTCAGATATTCATATTTTAATTTAAAAAAGCTCTCACGTGAAATTACTTGGCAGAAGCTACGGCTTCTTTGTAAGCATCGATCCATTCCTGAGGAACGTTGGTAGCAAGTTTCTGCAGTTCAGGAACAGCCTTGGCCTTAAGAGCATCGCGGTCGATGTCGTAGAACTTCACACCTTTCTTGAGGAGTTCAGCCCTGGCATTGTCGTTGATTTCCTTGAGGTTCTGACGCTGCCAAGCCACGGCGGTCTTCATAGCTTCGTAAACCTTGGGTTTGAGCTCATCAGGGATCTTCTTCCAAGTACGATCTGAAACACCGACGAAAATGTAGGTGAACTGGTGGTGAGTGTTGGTTACGTTGTTAATGACTTCGTAGTAACGGTTGATGAGCATGTTGCCGATGGCGTTTTCGCAGGCGTCAATGGTTCCCTGCTGCAAGGCTGTGTACTGCTCGGTAGCAGGCATAGGAGTGGCGATTGCACCCAAAGCGTTGAATGCGGCGATCTGCATCTTGTTTTCCATGGTGCGGATCTTCACGCCGTTGAAGTCGGCAAGTGACTTAAT
>CABQMD010000177.1 GCA_902465145.1 uncultured Succinatimonas sp.
TTCCTTAAAATCAGCCCTGCCTGCTTTTTTTGCCGGTATTTCCGATCGCCGCGGATTCAAAGGTGAATCACGATATCTGTTGCTAAATCACCTGCGTTCAAACAAACAGGACTATCCGCGCATGGTCGATCGTTACGTAGCTTTGGCTTATTCCCGAAAAGAAGTAACCTGCTCAAAAGATCTGCCTTCATTTCAATATCCGCAGTTAGAGATCCTCCCGCCTGACGAAAAATTATTGCAAAGACTAAAAATCTCGCTGGGGAGACCGCTTCTTGCCCTAGGATGCGGTGCCAACTACGGACCAGCAAAACTTTGGCCCGTTGAATATTTTGCTTATGTCAGCAGTTGGTGGATAGAAAAAGGCGGTGCGGTACTCGGTCTCGGAACGCTAAAAGATGCCCCGACCATAGCAAAAGTACGCGATGCCATAGAAGATCCTGCAAAACTTGCTTTCTTTTATGACATTGCAGGTAAAACCAATATAGAAGAAGCACTGGATCTTACCGGAGCCTGTAAGGCCGCCGTATGCAACGACTCAGGACTCATGCATACGGCAGCGGCGGCCGGAGTAGTGCAGGTTGACATCTTCGGATCCACCTCCACCGTCTATACTCCTCCGTTGTCGGACAAAGCCTGTTGCGTAGAATCTGACGAACCCTGTCATCCTTGTTTTAAACGAACCTGCCGTTTCGGAACTTACGCCTGCTTAAAAAAGATCACCCCGGATCTCGTGATCAAAAAACTTGAGGCTTTACTCTGATGCATTGCAGCTCTATTTTATTGCTTTGTACCTACCGTCTGTTAACAGGAGCGGCAGTGTTGCCGGCTGCCTGCTATCTTGCCTGGCACCGAAGACGCGATCCTTCTTACGGACGAAGATTCTGGCAATTGCTGGGACTCAACCTTCCTCCGTTCCGAAAAGGGAAATGCGTGATCTTTCACGCAGCCTCCATGGGAGAGGCCAATGCCTTAAAACCGTTGATAAAAGCCTTTGTCAAAGCCCATCCTGAGGTAAGGACGGTAGTCACCACGCTTACCACCACAGGAGACGGCGTGCTTTCCAAAATTGAAGGTATTGAAAGTTGCTATACTCCTCTTGATCAATTTTTTTCCGTAAGAAGATTTTTCAAACGACTGCATCCTTGCCTTATGATCACCGTCGATACCGAATTGTGGCCTGAGAAAATGCTGGCTGCAACAAAATACGGGTGCCAAAACATTCTGGTCAGTGCCAGAATGCAAGAGAAAAATGTCAAAGCCTATTTAAAACATCAAAACGCCGTACGCGATCTCATTTGTACCAATCTGACCAAAGTAATGTGTGCCTCAAAAGAAGACGCCGAACGCTTTTGCAGGATAGGTGTTCATTCCGACAGAGTCTTTGTTACCGGCAACCTCAAATACGATCTGAAAAAAGACAGCGAACGTTTCAAGTCTGGCAGAGAAATCAGAAAAACTCTTCAAGGTGCGGTATTGGGAGCCATCAGTACCCATGCAACAGAAGAAATGCTGATCATCAAAACCTATCTTGAACTTTTAAAAGAAATCCCTTCTCTTTCTTTAGTTCTGGTTCCCAGGCATAAAGAAGGAGTAACGCTTGCCTGTGAATTTCTCGGATCCCGAAAGCTCCGCTATCAAAGAAAGAGTGCGCTTTCAAAACTCAGCGACTTCAAAGGAGGGATCTTAATAGGCGATACCATGGGGGAAATAGCCTTATATTTCGGCATGATTGATTTAGCCTTCATGGGAGGAAGCTTCGTTAACATCGGCGGACACAATCCTTTGGAGCCGGCTTGTTACGGCATAGCCTCCGTAACCGGACCCGACTTTCATAATTTTAAAAACGAATTCACAGGGCTTATCAGCGCAAAGGCTGCTTTTCTTGCCAAAGATACAGAAGAACTGAAAAAAATATGTAAAGAACTATTAAATGCTCCTGACAAAACGGCAGATGCCGGAGAAAGGGCCGAGAAATTTTTATTAAACGGTCGCGGCGCCGTTGCCAAAACTTTATCTGCTTTAAATGATCTCCTGTCACGGGAAAACTGTACTTAAGATCTCTTTAAGCATTCTTATCAACCAAAGCGTGATCCGTGTTACGTATTTTTCACGGATCTAGCAAAAGACAGCAGATGACATCAATTAATGAAAATTTTAGGACTATAATATGTCCATCATTATGGAGATTGATTCCAGTATATTAGACAACAAGATTCACAGGAACTTTACATGGATGCTTTGAATTTCATCAAAGAACACCGTTTGGTGTCCATTTCCCGCCAGGTTTACGGTCAGGATCTGCTTGAAGCCGCCAAGCGTATTCTCAAAAGCGGCATTCATTGTCTTGAAATTACCTTCGATCAGGCTTCAAAAGACTGCTTAAAAGACACTCCGGCTTCCATCGCTTTAATTAAAAAAGAACTCGGAGATCAGATCTGTGTAGGTGCAGGTACCGTCATGACCGTAGATCAGGCCAAAGCCGCCCGTGACGCCGGTGCCGATTTCGCTCTGGCTCCGAATGTGGATATTGCCGTCATTCACGCCATCAAAACTTTGAACATGATAGCCGTTCCCGGAGCATTCACTCCTTCTGAAATCGCTACTGCTTACAATGAAGGCGCAGACATCGTCAAAGTTTTCCCCGCAGGTATTCTCGGTATTGACTATCTTAAAGCAGTACGCGGCCCCATCAATCACATTCCTCTGATGGCAGTAGGCGGCGTAAGCGCTCAAAACGTAAAAGCATTTTTGGACAACGGTTGCTGCTCTGCAGGCATCGGTTCCAACATCATCAACAAGAAACGCGCCGCGGCCGGAGCTTTTGATGAAATAGAGCATGCCGCCGCAGAATTTGTCAAAGCCATAGCTTAAACACCACATAACCATTTTCATTGTTTAGGAGATTTCATCATGTCAGCGAAGAGCTATATCGTAATCGACTGGGGGTCAACCAATATCCGTGCCTTTTTATATATAGACGGCAAACAGATCGAAGAGAAAAAATATGCAACTAAAATTGAACAGGATGGTTTTAAGA
>CABQMD010000178.1 GCA_902465145.1 uncultured Succinatimonas sp.
TAATATTCGCTTATCCAAAAGCCCGGGGCCTAAAACTCCGGGCTTGTTATAATGTCATTTGAGATTAAATCCTGAGTAAAACTCATTTTTAACCGATACTCTTTTCTCTTTCAAAGAATTATTTATGCGCTTTAAAGCAGTATTGTTTGACCTAGACGGTACTCTTTTTGATACCGCGCCTGACATCATGTCAGCCTGTAACCGCACCTTGGAAGCCTTCGGTTATCCAAAACTTTCTTCTTTGCGTTTACGTCCCAAAGTCGGATTGGGGATGCGCGCGATGATGCGCGTAGCACTGATGCCTGAACATTGGAATAAATGTGAGATCGGCTCGCCTATGTACGAGTATTTCTCAAAAAGTTACACCTCCCACGTATGTGAAGAAACAAAACCTTATGAAGGAATTGAAGAAATAATAAAAAATCTGCATGAAAGAGGTTTGCACCTCGGAGTGGTTTCAAACAAATACCATCGCATGATCGTTTCGCTTTTTTCACATTTTCCCTTCACCGCATGTTTTGAAAGCGTGCTTGGTGCTGACAGTTGTACTCACACCAAACCTCACCCTGAACCGATTTTAAAAGCTCTGCAAATGTTGAACGTCGCCCCGTATGAAGCTGTTTATTGCGGTGACAGCGCCTCGGACATCCTGGCGGCAAATCGTGCAGGATGTGTATCCTGTGCGGTAAAATGGGGTTACGGTCAAATCGATGAAGAATTTGACAAAATGCGACCTGATTTCATCGTCTCATCGCCTCGCGAAATTTTGGATCTCATATCAAAAGATTAAACGTGCCTATTAACTACCGTCTTTTTATGAACATAAACAAAAAAATTGCGGTTTTAACCGCTTTATTCGGACCAGTTACCGCTTTTTCAGCCACCGTATACGATCACGAAGGAACCGTACTCGATATTTTCGGCAAGACTGAAGCCGTATTCCTAAATCAGGCGGCATCACGATCAGGCAGTGCCCGCAGTTTTTATAAAGGAGACAAAGCTGGGCCTGATAACACCATCGATACCATCGTAAGATTCGGTATGGCAGGAAGCACCGCAATTAACGACAGGGTAAAGGCCATCGGCCATTTTGAATGGGAAACGCCTTTTGGCAGCGGCTCAGAAACAAAACAGTTACGCAGCCGTTATGCTTATGTAGGCATTAACGCACAATCCTACGGCACCCTTACGGCAGGCCGCGGAGATTCAGCCTATACTGCCGTAGCCGCAGTCACCGACGTCTATAATTACCTTGATAATAAAAGCAATGACTACTGGATATTCGGCGACACCAGATCCGGGCAAATCATGTATTCGCTTTCATCAATGGGATGGGACTTCAGGCTTTCGTTGCAAATGGCCGAAGACAAAATGGGGGAACTCTTTAACGTCGATTCAGGCTATGCCTTTTCCTTTGCCACCAGATTGAAAAACGGCATAGGCGTAGCATACGGCGCATCTTATACCGACTTCAGTTATGAAAGTGACGACAGCACTCAACAAAGATTTTTCGGAGAGATGTACGCAAAAGACGGCCACATAGCGACCGACTTTGCAGAATACGGCAAACTGCATCATCCAAGCTACAAGGTAAACAAAGGTATAGCCTTAACTTACGGTACCCTAGGACAAGGTTTTTACGCAGCACTGCTTGCAAACGTCACCAGATATAAAGGACTTGCACATCACGTTTATGACTATGAAGTTGCTCTTTCATATTCTTTTGACAACGGTATTGAACTAAAAGGGGGCTGGAGCAGTCAAAAGTACAGAAGCAGTAGCCTGATTGAAGATTTAAGTTTGGGTATATCCTACAGTCCCACTGCCGCATTCAAGCTTTATGCCGAAACTCAGATAGATCTGAATTCACATCCTAATGAACTTTATCCTGATGAATATATTACGGAAAAAGCACTTGGTCAAAACCGTTTTGTCATCGGTGCTGCCTATTACTTCTAAGTTAAAAAAAAGATTTGATCATATATAATGCCAAACAGTGAAAACTCACTTTAAACAGGAGAACGAGCGGCACGCTAAAACGTACCGGCGTAAACTAACATGAGTATATTTAAAAAAATAAGCAAAAGTTTCATTCTGCTAGGAGCTATTTTTGCGTCAGCCGCCATGGCCGAAAGCGGCTTCAAAGTACCTATGCACTATACCCTGCAACTGGTAGACGGTATTGAAGAGCCGGAAACTTACAGCCGTTTTTCGCGCACCGTATCGTTAACTCCAGGACGACATCAGGTAGTGGTGCTCTTTAAAGACACCTTCTCCAATTCAAGCGATGCTCGTCTTATTCAGTCATCAAGCCCCATCGTCATCGACATCATGGATCTTAAAAAAGATCAGATCCTGACCTTTGACTATCATATGCCTACCTCGGTATCTCAGGCTGAAACCTATGCCCGTACCCAGAAAGTCACCATTACCGACATAAACGGCAAACGTATTCCCAAAAATGAAGCATCCTACTTCATTATGACCTCTGAAAACGGCTTTGTGATGGGTCGCGATTACCGTCAGGAACTTATGAGCCTTGACAGACTTTATGCTCCGTCTTACGTGGAAGGCTCAAAACGCGGCATAGGCATGACTTCATACGGTGCCCCGACCATCGAAGCTACCAACAACCGTTTTGATACATCCCGCCAGAGCATGACTTTGGACGATCCCGGTACTTCTTTGGCACAGGAATCCTCGATGACCACTTCTTCAAAGAAAGGTGGCGCTGCAAAGGGTGCTGCCACTTATCAACAGCTGGTCAACCTGTACAACTCCGCAGACGACGCTACCAAACTGCGTTTTGTCAAGTACGTGATGGCTCATTAAAAAATTTACACAATATTCTTCAAAAGACGCGTTTAACGCGTCTTTCTTTTTTACAAACGCTTTAAATTTTTTGCTCAAGCGCTCATTCTTGTCCTCTCCTTATAAAAGATCTCTTTTAAAGGGCTACAATACAAAACACGTAGTTAACTTGTATTTTTTGTGATATTGCGC
>CABQMD010000179.1 GCA_902465145.1 uncultured Succinatimonas sp.
TTTATCATCGGCGTGATTCAGGACTCTACCGAAACTGCGCTTAACAGCTCCACCGACGTAGTCTTCACCGCAGCAGCTTGCGAACGTGACGCGCGTCTTGGGTTCGGTCCGCAAATCGGAGTTCCTGAAGAAAATAACGAAGAAAAGCACTGATGCTTGTTCATGATTAAAAGTAAAGCCTCGGTAAATGCCGAGGTTTTTTTTGGGGCAAAAAAGCTCGACAACTGCAATTTAATAAAACTGTTTTGTGATCTTGTCCACAAAAATTGCGAGTTATCGCAATCAGTCATCTTTTTGATAGATCTAGCTTTTTCTTAAAAAAGCGATGTTTTTAGGCGGATTCCGCCTAAATTCGGCGGGATGCATTTTTTCTTTTTGTAAACTGCTTACATACAAAATAATCGAGTAAGCAAGAATGCAAGAAAACATCAATAATCCTGCCATTCAAAGACTAAAACAGGCATTAGGTCCTGAAGTTCTTACCTGCCTTCAGGATCCCAACTTAAGCGAGATCATGCTCAACCCTGACGGCAGATTATTTACCGAAAATTCAAACGGTGTCATGCGTTGCTGCGGCAGAATGGATGAAAACAAGGCGCGTATGGTGATCCTTACTCTGGCATCGTTAAGTCAGGGAATATTCGATCCCAAAATTCCCATCATCAGTTGCGAACTGCCGTTTACCAATGCCCGTTTTGAGGGGCTGCTTCCCCCTTTGACCAAAAATCCAGCCTTCTCCATACGCCGCCACGGTTTTGGGCAAAGAACGCTTAATGATTTATTAAAAAACGGCATGCTTACTGATGAACAATTTCTTCTTTTACTTAAGATCTTAAAACACAAACGTTCGTTGATCATTTGCGGGGAAACAGGATGCGGTAAGACCACTCTGTTACAGGCAATGCTTGCCAAACTGCAGGAAATATCACCCAAAGAACGCATCATCACCATCGAAGATACCCCGGAATTAAAATGCGCCCTTGATAATACCGTTGCACTATATTCAGGACCGTCCTGTCCTCAGGAGCGCCTGGTACGTTCATCCTTACGCCTTCGTCCCGATCGCATCATCATGGGAGAAATAAGAGGAGCTGAGGCGCTTGATCTTATCGATGCATTAAGTACCGGTCATTCAGGATCCATGGCTACGTTACATGCAGGCTCTCCCAAACAGGCTTTGCGCCGTCTGACCTTGTTAGTGTCGCGTCATCCTCAGGCACCAAAACTCATCGAACCTACGGTGGTACAGGCAGTGGATCTCATTGCCATGCTCGGATCAAGACCTGAAAAACACCTTATCTCAATTACCAAAGTAGAAGGTTTTTCCAAAGGAGATTTTCTTTGTCGCTGTATCAAAAACTCAGAAGATCTCGCAAATACAAATCTTCCTTAAACCAATTTTCATCAACCAATCTGCTTAAGGAGTATAACCATGCAGAAAATCATCGTTTTGATAATGTTGTTTACCACCAGCTTAGTTCAGGCTTCTGAAACCGGTACCGGAGTGTTGCCCTACGAAAGCTGGCTGTCAACTCTACAAAAATCACTAACTGGCCCAGTAGCCTTTTCCGTCTCCCTCATAGGAATAGTTTCCTGCGGAGCCACGCTTATTTTTGCAGGAGGCGAGATCGGCCGCTTCATGCGTTCTCTAATCTATTTAGTCTTGGTAATGACCATGCTGGTAGGTGCCAATTCTCTAATGTTGCGTTTTTTCAACGGTGCTTCGATAGGCGGCAGCGATCATGAAGTTACCAGCTATCAACGCGACGATGATTTGAACAAATCAAAACTCATGAGAAACGATCTCAGCATTTTCTTAAACGAGGAACAGGGAAAACTCTCATGAAACAAAGCCTGCTTTTACCTAAAAACCACGTGTTTTTATCGTTACAACGAGGACGTCTTTTCCTAGGTTGCGATCGGGAACTGATCATGACGCTTATTCTGATCTGTACAGCTTTATCGGTGGCAGCCCCCAATCCTTTGATCTGGGGATTGGCGCTTGGTCTTTTGATCTTAGGCTTCGTGACATTGCATAAGGCAGCACTTTGCGATCCGCTGTGGCGTCACGTTTACGTGCGCTCTTTGCGCTACAAACCGTATTACGAGGCTCGCGAAGCATTGAACGGATGTGTTTACATTCTGAAAAGCAACCTATTTAAAGGCAAGGAGAGCGTATGAAACCAGAATATATTTGCCTTCTCTGCGCGCTGATCTTTGCATCATGCGCACTGATGATTCTTTGCATGATCTTCTGTAAAAATTATCACCTTAAAAAAAGCAGTGCACTCTCTCAACTGTTGCAATGGGCTTTTATGGAAGACAACGGAGTAATTGTGCTAAAAAACGGTGCCATGATGTCGGTTTTTACTTGCAAAGGTTTGGACGAAAACAGCCTGAGCCTAGGAGAACTTGAGCACTGCCGAGAGATCTTAAAAAATGCCGTCATGAAGATGGGCGGAGATTGGGCCTGCTCGTTTGATCTGGTGCGGGTACCGGTTGATTTAAGCGATTATCCTGAATATAAAGGCACAAATGCCGGGGCTATGCTTGATCGGGCTCACCGTGATGTCATGCAAGCCCACGGGCTTATCGACACCTGTTTCTATCTGACGCTTACCAAGCACCCTTTGCTGAAGTCTAAAAAAAGCAGTAATTTGGGCTCACATACCGAATTTGTCAAAGAGCGCGACGCACTTGCTGAATGCTTTAACCAGATCCTGAGTCTTAAACTTTTGCAAAAGCTTAATGACGATAAATTTGATCCTGCCCTGTCTTTTCTGCGCTCCTGCTTTGAAGGATCTCAAAAATTATGTGCCGTTCCGCTTGACCACAACTCTGCTCTTGACTCATGGATCTGCACGAAAGATTTCAAAACCGGGCTTATTCCCAGCGTAGGTGATTATAATCTGGCATTGGTAAGCGTCGATTCTTACCCTGCTCAAACCTCCATGAGCATGCTTGACGCCTTGGCAGCCTTACCTTTTCCCTGCAGATTTTCCA
>CABQMD010000180.1 GCA_902465145.1 uncultured Succinatimonas sp.
AGATTGCCAGGAGTCATGATAAGCGTATTTGGCGGAGTTGCCACGGGAGTTGCAAAAGAACTTGAGGCAGCGATGGTTATTGCCATGGTCACGGCGTAAGGAGAGACACCGAGGTGTTTTGAAATGGACAAACCTATGGGAATAAGCAAGGCAGCCGTAGCGGTATTGGGCATAAATTGGGTAAGACCGCAGGATAACAGGAAAAGCACAGCCATGATGGTCATTTCAGAAGGCTCAGCACCCATAAGCTCTACCACAAAATCGGCGACCATCTGCCCAGCTCCGGTTTTGTCAAGCGCCGTTGCCAAAGGCAGCATTCCAGAAAACAAGAAGATCGTCACCCAATCGATGCCGTCATAAGCCTGTTTTTCAGTAATGGTTTTGGTAAGTATGCATAACAAGGCGCCGATCACAGCCATCATCGCAGGAGATACCCCGGGGATCCCGATAATAAGACCTGCCACCACTACAGCAAGAATGAGCACGGCCTGAATTTGTCCGCGAATATTGCCTTCAGGCATTTTCATCTCGGACACGCCCATCAGTTTTGCCTGTGCTTTAGGAAGCATTTTCGGGGCAAGCCATACGGTAAAAATCATACAGGCTATGCACAAAGGTCCGCCTATGATTGCAAATTCAAAGAATCCGAATGATTCAAAACCTGCATTTTCGAGTGCGGCATTGGCAAGCATGTTAGGAGGAGTACCCACCATGGTCAGGTTACATCCGGTGTTTGCCGCCACGGCCAAAGCCATGAGCAACGGCGCCGACGGCAACTTTGCCGACACGCAAATTCCTATAACCATGGGCATAAGGCAGGCTACGCTGCCGGTATTGGAAGCAAAAGCCGACATAAAGATGGTCACCAGCATTAATGCCACCATCAAAGGTCTTTCCCTGATCCCGACCTCTTTTATGACGAACTTACCGACGGTTTGAGCAAGTCCAGTCTCCATCATGGCTGCTCCGACAACAAACATGCCGCCAAAGAGCACCACAGTTGAATTGGAAAAACCGGAAAATACCTCTTTTGCAGAGAGTACCCCGCAAAGGCCCAAAACTACCGCCGCACTGACGGCGGTTACAGCCATGGGAATGATTTCGGTTATGAAAAGGAAGGCAACCGCACCTAAAACTGCCAGTGTAATAACTGCAGGATCCATGTTTACTCCTTACCGGACAGGATAAAACCGCCAGAAAAAGCGTGGACGAGCTGAGAATACGGCAAAATATCAGTCTAGATACAATTTACCGTTTCTCTCATGTAAACATAGATTAGTTAAAGCAAACTTAAAGATTTTTTTGAATAAATTGCCGAGAAATTCGCAAAATAGACAAAGAAAGCGCAAAAAGTCTGACAATGCTCATGTTCTAAAACTTTTTTTTTAAAATCCTGTTAATATGAAATGCTTGTATCCTCAATTAAAGGCTTGTCATGACTCCTGCGGGTAAAATTTTTCTCTGTCTGGTTTTATCTCTTGCTACTGCAATCATTATCAGGATCCTGCTTGGAAAAAAGCGCGATCTGTGGTTTGAACGCAAAGTCCCCAAAAGTTTCATTACTATGCGCACCAAACTTTCCATGTACGTAGCCATAGGAACCCCCAAAACCGTACAGGGAGCCGCAGTAGCCTGCATTTTGCTTGCCGCAGTGACATTAGAGTGCCTTGCCGTCTGTTTTTTTCTTTGATCCTAAGTTGATGCTGTGCAATTGATGCCTGACATTTTGCTAGAATTTCTGCAAACCTGATTTTTTTATCATTATTAAATTCTGGAGAAAATCATGCTTCTTCGCAGAGAGATCTTTTATATGGCGACCATGCTCGGGGTGATCCTGCTCATCGGCATTATCGTCAATATCGTCTGTTATCTATTTCAAATCAACCTCTCGTCAAGCGGAATGGGAACCATCTTGGTGCTTTCCGCAGTCATGGGCTTTGCTGGATCCATCATCAGCCTGTTTTTATCAAAAACCATGGTTAAGAAATCGATGCGCGTGCAGGTGATCACCTCACCGAGTACCGAAGATGAAAGATGGCTTTTGCAAAGCGTCAGTATGCTGGCCAAGAAAAAAGGTGTTGCCATGCCGGAGGTTGGAATTTATCCTGCCGATGAAATGAACGCTTTTGCCACTGGGTGGAACAAAGACGCCGCGTTGGTAGCCGTAAGCTCCGGAATTTTAAAACGCATGAACCGCGACGAGTTGTTGGCCGTTCTAGGTCACGAAATGAGTCACGTACAAAACGGCGATATGGTGACCATGGCTCTTATGCAGGGGGTAGTCAACACCTTCGTATATGCGCTTTCATACATTATCGCTCAGGCCGCTTCTGGTATGTTAAGAAGCGATCGCGATGATGAAAGAGGAGGCGGGAACTTCATGCTCTTTTACCTTTTGCAAAACGTATTGCAAATGGTATTCGGCTTTTTCGGAACGCTTGCGGTACTGTGGTTCTCAAGGCATCGCGAATACGCAGCCGATGCAGGCTCTGCTCAAGTACTGGGGAAAGAACGCATGATTGCTGCACTTGAAGCTTTGGATTCTCAGCGCTTTGACGAGAAGAAAACAGCCACGATGCAGGCCTTGTGCATTGCCGCGCCGAAAGAGCCTTCGGAGCTTTTGATGTCACATCCTACGATAAAGAATCGTGTTGACGCCTTACGTCGTCTGCCGTACTAATATTCAAAACAAGATGAAAGATAAATTAATCAGAGTATTAGGCATGATCTTTTTGATCATGCTTGCCGTATCGTTGTTAACGACTGCGGCAATCTTAATTTTTTAAAGCATATGTGCCGACGTTCCCCCAAAAAATGTCACATCTTTTCATCGGAGATCTAATACTCAAACATCAGTGATGCAGATAACGATAGAATTCTAATTTGTAGCCTTTCTTTAATGTACAGCTCAAATTTTAATTTACTAACTATAAGAGCACTGTGGATCAGGATGCATTGCCTGTTTTGATTGTTAAAATAATTGTTAA
>CABQMD010000181.1 GCA_902465145.1 uncultured Succinatimonas sp.
GCGTTTTTTGAGAGCGTCGGCTGCCTTGCACAAGGTCCCGGCGGTATCACAGATATCATCGACGATGATGCAGTCTCTGTCTTTGACTTCACCTATAAGATGCATTACCTCTGACACGTTGGGGCGCGGACGGCGTTTGTCGATGATGGCAATATCGGCGTCGTTTAACAATTTGGCAATGGCACGGGCACGTACCACACCGCCCATATCGGGAGATACTACGCAAGGCTTTTCTATGCCGCGTGAAAGCATGTCGTCAACAAAGATTTGGCTTGAGAAACAGTTGTCCACGGGAACATCAAAGAATCCTTGGATCTGTTCCGCGTGCAGATCTACCGTAAGTACGCGGTCAACGCCTACTGACGAGAGCAGATCGGCTACGACTTTTGCGGTGATGGGTACACGGGCTGAACGCAGGCGGCGATCCTGACGGGCATAACCGAAGTAGGGGATCACGGCGGTAATGCGTCCTGCCGAAGCGCGACGCATGGCGTCGATCATGATGAGCATCTCCATGAGATTCTCATTGGTGGGAGCACAGGTGGATTGGATCACAAAAGTATCGCATCCGCGGACATACTCATTGATCTGTACGTGGACCTCACCGTCGCTGAAACGATCAACGGTAGCGTCTCCGAGCTTGGTATACAGGCGCGAAGCAATGCTGTTGGCAAGATCGGGAATGGCATTGCCGGCAAATAATTTCATATCGGCCATAATTCAGGTATCAAGGAAAGGGAAGTTAAGACTTTAGCCGTCAGCAGACGGCGCGGTCGGTTTTTGCCTTAAGGCGCGCTAAGTATACAACTTTTGTCAGTAAAATTTGCCTAAGAAAAGTTTTAGCTAAGAAAGGAAACGGGAATTCCTGAAAAAAAGCCCGACCTTGTGGACGGGCTTTGAGGATTTTTTAACCGCGTATTGAGCCTAAAAGGATCTTTTCGCGCTCTGCCTTTGCTTCGGCATTGGCTTTGGCAACGTCGGCGGCAATGCGTTTTTGCTTGCGTACCAACGACAGCCAACCTATGAACGTGCCTATGGAGGCAACGAAGATGATGATGGAGGCTAAGGCATTGATCTCAGGTGAGAGTCCGCGTCTTATCGAGGAGAAGATCAGCATGGGCAAGGTTGTGGATTCAGGACCTGCGATGAAACTTGTGATCACCACATCATCCATGGACATGGTAAAGGACAGCAGGAATGCCGCTATCTCAGCAGGCATCAGCGAAGGTAACATCACTGCAAAAAATACCTTAAGAGGTCCTGCTCCCAAATCTTTTGCCGCTTCTTCAATTGAGGTATCAAGTTCCAGAAAGCGCGAGCGTATCACCACAGTAGCATAGGCTGAGCAGAAGGTGACGTGAGCAAACCAGATTGCGGCTATGCCGCGATCGGCAAATGCGGGAATGAAATCTCCTAGCGTCACGTACAGCAACAACAGTGCAAGTCCGGTTACCACTTCTGGCAAAACCATGGGGGCGGTCATAAAAAGCATGAAGGCGGATTCTCCCGTAAACGAGTGTATGCGCACCATTACGAAAGCTGCCATGGTTCCTATGATCACTGAGGTTGCCGCAGCCATCACGGCAATGGTAAGAGAGGTTACCAAGGCTTTGATGATAGCACTGTCTTCAATCAGCACTCCGTACCATTTAAATGAGAACGAAGTCCAGATGGTTACCATCTTTGAGTCGTTGAAGGAGTACACCACCAAAGTCATGATGGGAAGGTACAAGAAGATCAACGCCAAAGTGAGAATTATGCTTTTGGTAGCAGTACTTTTCTTAATCTTCATCATACTTTCTCCCTGCTGGCGCGTTGTGATTTAAAGAAGATCACGATGGGAATGGCGAGTATGGTGAGCATCACGATCGCCACGGCAGATGCCAAAGGCCAGTCGCGGTTATTGAAAAATTCCTGCCAGAGTATGCGTCCTATCAGGATGGAACCTTTACCGCCTAAAAGTTCAGGAATTAAGTATTCGCCCAAAGCTGGGATGAATACCAGCATGGAGCCTGCAATGATGCCGCTCTTGGTTTGTGGAACCAAAACGCTGAAGAAGGTGCGTACCGGCTTGCAACCTAGATCGTAGGCAGCTTCAATCAGATTGTAATCAACCTTTAAAAGCGCGGTAAACAGCGGCAGTACCATATAGGGCAGGTAACAGTAGACTATGCCTACATAGACGGCAAAATCAGTCTGCAACATGTGGATGGGATGATCGATTACTCCTATGGTCATCAACACGTCATTTATTAGACCGTCGCGCTTTAGCAAAGCCATCCAGGCGTAGACGCGGACTACCAGCGAAGTCCAGCTGGGCATGATGAGCAGCATGAACATGATGTTGCGCGTTACCGTGGAGCATTTTGATAGGGCCCAGGCAATTGGATAGCCTATTAAAAGACACAGCACCGTGGAAAAAGATGCCACTTCCAGGGATTTTAAGTATGAGCGCAGGTAAGTTCCGTCTTCATCGGTAAAGATGAATGAATAGTTTTCAAGGTGCAGGATTATCTGCATGGCTCCATCTTCAAAGGTTACGATGGGCGAGTACGGAGGAATGGCAATTTCCGTAACCGACAACGAGATCTTGAAGATGATTAGAAAAGGCATCAGGAAGAACAGGATCATCCAGATGTAGGGAACCAGAATGAGCACGCGTTCGCGCCAGGTATTCTGGTGACGCACCATGTTGCGCACCTCGGCTTTGCGTTTTTTACGCGGGGTGAGGTTCAGCTTGCGACGTATCAACGCCTGTGAGGCGTTGAGTGACGAAACGGGCATGTTTTCTTCCTCCCTAGATGGTCAGAGCGATGCAGGATTCAGGATCCCAGCTTAAATACACGTGATCATCCCAAATCGGCAGACCGGTTTTGAAACGGTCTACGTTGGGCAGAGTGGAGGATACGAGGCGCCCTGAAGGCAGACGTACGTAGTAAATGGAAATATCTCCAAGATAGGCGATGTTTTCTACTATGC
>CABQMD010000182.1 GCA_902465145.1 uncultured Succinatimonas sp.
TTTTGTGCTCAAGCCGTTATGGCTGCCATCTCTTTAAAACTGATACGATTTAATTTTGCCAAACTCAAATTTAACCAAAAATAAAAAGGATCTTAAAAGGGCGGAATTCATTACGGGGTTTCCGCCTTTTATTCCTGAAAAACCAAAAGTTTTAATCTTAGGCTCAATGCCGTCAGAAGCATCTCTTAAGCAGGGGTTTTATTACGCACATCAAAGAAACCGCTTCTTTCTATTACTTCAGGATTTTCTAAAAGAAGAACTCAGCAATGTAGATTTAAGAAAAAAAGCTCTCTGCAAAAGCCATATAGCTCTTTTTGATGTAATAGGATCCTGCACAAGACAAGGAAGTCTTGACAGTGCCATTCGTGATGCAATTCCAAATGATATTGCAGATCTTTTGATGAAATACCCCTCCATCACCATGGTGGCAACTAACGGAAATCTTGCAAAAAAACTGCTCCTGAAACAAAACCTACCCGAAACAGTCATACAAAGATATCTGCCGTCTACATCTCCTGCCAATGCGCTTTGGACTTTTGATAAACTTAGAAAAGTATATTTTGAGGTCTTTTTGTATGCTCAAAAAAATAGCTGAAGTTGTTTCGGCATTAGTTTTGTTCCTTCCATTGACCGTTTACTCCTACGATGTTATCGAAGAGCGCAGTTATTCTTCGACATTACTCCATCTACCGCAAAGATGCCAAACAGAAGAATTTTCAGAACTGTGTTCGCGCTTTTCCCGTTTTTTTGTTTCGCGTTTTGAACGTAAAGTAATAGCAGCGCGTAATGAATTATTATTACTACAGGAACAAAAGGGGCTCGATGAAGGGTATGTATCTCTGGGACCTGCATTTCAGGAAATCACTTTATCTATAAGACCGCTCTTGGGCCTTGATGTAGCCTTGATAGATGCAGATATTCTTCAAACAAGCGATCAGGGACAAAAACGTATACTTGAAACTGTAAATCTTGATCTGAAAACAGACCGCCCGTTACGTTTTGAAAATCTGTTTGACGATCCGCATTTGGCAGCGATGCTTTGTGCCAGAGCTTTTGACAAAAAATTTGAACGTTTTCATATGCCGCTTTTTAACGTAATTTCAGTAGCTCTTGAAGATCAGCCGAGGCACTTTACTTTGTACCCAGACGGCATTGAACTTATCTTTTTGCCTAATACTGCAGAGCCAGGGGATAAAATTTCAAAACTTTTTATCAAAGTAGAAGATCTGGAGCAAGCCGGAGTCAAAGAGCACTACTTTCCTTTATATTCAGAACAGAAAAAACAAAAAAACTATCCTTAAAAGTCTGAATTATGTGATCAAATCTTGTTTAGCAAAAACATTTATGATCTAGCATGTAAGTTAGGTTCATCACATTTTCTTTACAGAAATAAGAGGCAGACATGGTTACTTTCGGACAGGCTTTGAAATTATGCTTAAAGAGCAAATTATTTAATTTCAGTGATCGGGCGCCTCGTTCAGAATTTTGGTGGTTTATGCTAGGAGGGTGGCTGATAGGATTACTGTTGACAGTGCTTAACGTGATCCCGCTTTTAGGCCAAATTATTTATTTGATAGGAAACATTTGGATTTTAATTGCATCGTTAAGCGTTTCGGTAAGACGCATGCATGATCTAAATAAAAGCGGTTGGTGGTTATTGTTTCCCTATGTTGCTTTCATTACGGGCTTAATCGTTTTGGCTGTAGGACTGGCTCTCACTTCAAATATGCCTATCATCGCAGGTTGGATAATTTTAGGCTTGGGCGGTATTTCTCTGCTGGTTTTCTGGATCATGATGATCATGCCCGGAACCGTCGGGATTAATCGTTTCGGTCCTGACCCTCTGGCTCAGAAACCTGTTTTGAATCAAGCATGAAGATGATTACGGCGTATATGCAAACAATGTTTAGGATATACGCCGATCTTTAAAAATTAGAAATATTGCAACGCTTTTTTAAGCATCTTTCCAAACTTCTTTTGCAATTTCAACGACTAATCTTACCTTAGCCCATTGCTCGTCTTCAGTGAGTATATTGCCTTCCACTGTGGAGCTGAAACCGCATTGAGTGGATAAACACAATCTTTCCAAAGGTACATATCGTGCTGCTTCGCAAATTCTGGCCTTAACCGTTTCTTTATTCTCAAGTTCAGGGAATTTCGAGGTAATAAGTCCCAAAACCACGGTTTGATCTTTTATAAAACGCAACGGCTTAAAATCTCCGGCACGTTCTGAATCGTATTCAAGAAAGAATGCATCCACGTTGCAATGACCAAACAGCAATTCTGCCACTGGTTCATAGCCACCAGATGAAAACCATGTAGAGCGGAAGTTTCCGCGGCATATATGCATAGAAAGCGTAAGATCCGCAGGTTTCTTTGCGATGATGGCATTAAGCACATCCACATAACGCTTTGCAACAACCTTCAAATCATGACCGTATGAAGAGTATTGCTCCGTCTTTTCCTTTGAACAGAATTCACCCCAGGAGGTGTCGTCAAATTGCAGATAACGGCAGCCTTCTTTGTACAAGGACAACATACAATCGGTCCAAGCTTCGGTTATATCGGCAAAAAGCTGTTCGTCATTATTTTTATAAAGAGCAATAGGCGCATAATCATTGGTGCGCACTACACAGATCTGATAAAGCATGGACGGTGAGGGTACGGTAAACTTCACCAAATTCTCACCGGCAATTGCCTTTAACTTTCTAAAATGCTCTAAGAAAGGATGATCTTTTGGAAAACTGACTTTACCTGTGATCCTGGCCGTCTCTGCTTTGGGCTGACTGCCTTGAAATTTGGTTGACCATGCTTTGGCTTCTACTTTTTCTACTCCGTTTAGTGCTACTAAAAAATCCAAATGCCAAAAATCACGACGGAATTCACCGTCTGTCACTGCCTTAAGACCTGCGGCTTTTTCTTTAGAAATTAACTTGGTAATTTCTTCATCTTCAACCTTTTCAAGTTCTTTG
>CABQMD010000183.1 GCA_902465145.1 uncultured Succinatimonas sp.
AAAATCCTGAGAATTTGAGCTGTTGAATGTCGGAGTGTATTTACCAAGATGTACATTGGTACCGGCAAGTGAGATCCCGCCGTAATTATTGGTTGATTCACTTGATAATGCCGTACCGGCTTTTTTACTTGCAGAAGTTGCTTCTTCAAGTTGCACGGAAATTATATCCCCAACACGATGAGCCTTAGTATCAGTATACAATCCGTTTGAATTGTTGTACTGGCTGTAAATTCCGCCGTCAGGAACAGCAGCAGTATAGTCCTGCTCAGGCAAAGCCGGAGCAAAGGCAGGATCATCAGGTTTCGGATCAAAAGTATCAAGTGCGCAACCTGTAAGCCATAATGAAGTTATCAAAGCTCCTGTCAATACCGTGATTTTCATAACTCTCTCCTGAGACGCTTATTTGTTGTTATTTCGCAAGCGACTTTTTATTTATACTGACTGAATGAGCGATCCCATCATGTTATCCACGGTGGTCAGCACTTTTGAATTCATCTCATATACGCGTTGGGCCGTGATCAGGTTTACTAATTCCTCCGTAACTTTTACATTTGAGGTTTCAAGCATGCTTTGACGTATAGATCCCATACCATCCTGACCGCCTATGCCCTGTTGAGGAGCTCCTGAAGCCGTAGTTTCCAAAAAGAGATTGTCTCCTATCGGTTCAAGTCCTGAAGGATTGATAAAGTCGGTGACCGTGATCTGTCCTAAATCTTGCGACACACTGGAATTTCCTATGGCAACACTTACCTGACCGTCTCGACCTACAGTCAAAGAAGTCGCATTTTCCGGGACCTGCATCTGCGGAAGCAGAGGAAAACCGTCAGAGTTAACTATGGTTCCTTCCTCATTCTTGGTGAACTGACCGTTGCGAGTATAGGCGGTAGTTCCGTCAGGTAACTGAATTTCAAAAAAACCGCGTCCCTGTATCATCAAATCAAAACTGTTATCGGTAGTTTCTACGTCTCCCTGCCCGAACTGTTTCTGAGTAGCCACCACCTTGGCACCAGCACCTACCATGAGACCTTCGGGAAGATAGCCGTCAGCACTTGAACGACCGCCAGGCTGATTTATCTTCTGATAAAGTAGATCTTCAAAAATAGCCCTGCTTTTTTTAAACCCAACCGTTGATGCGTTAGCAAGGTTATTTGAAGTAACCGAAATATTGGTTTGCTGTGCATCAAGTCCTGTTTTACTAATCCATAATGCCGGGATCATCACTGTTCTCCTATTGATAACTTAACAGGCGATCCTGCGCCTGATCCATTTGATTGGCTTCGTCTATGAGTTTTACCGTAGTGTCATACTGACGCTGAATTCGTATAAGCGAGGTAAGCTCTTCCACCGGATTGACGTTGGATGCCTCAAGCATACCGCTGCGCACCTTTACACTCTCATCCTGAGCAAGAGACGTGCCATCTCTTTGTCTGAACAAACCGTCATAACCTTTTTCGATTTTTTTATAGTCATCGCTTTTAACCAACTTTATGCGTTGATAGTTTTCGATAACATTGCTGTCTGCCCCTTGCGGACGACCTGAAATGACACCGTCATCACTGATATGAACGGCCTCTAAAAGCGGAGGCAGAATGATCTGAGAACCGTTTTCATCTAATACATCAAGTCCGCTTTGAGTTCTTAATACTCCGTCTGCTCCGATCATGAACGACCCCATACGGGTATAGGCTTCATTACCGTCGCTGTCATTCACGGCAATGAAGCCGTCTCCCTGCAAAGCTACATCCAAATCCCTGTCGGTAGTTTCCATATCTCCGCCGCTCATGTTGTAGCCAGGACGTTCATCCATAGCAAAAGCTCTCGAAGGATATGCGTCGGCAAACACGCTCATAGAACGGGAATTTTCAAAATCAGCTTTAAACCCAGTGGTGTTGGCGTTGGCCAAGTTATTGCTGCGTACGGCCAGACTGTGAAAATTTTCTTTGGCCCCGGACATTGCCACCCACAAAAGTTTATCCATGCTTCCTCCGCAATGTAATGCGATTCTTTAGAATATCAAAGCAATATACATGCCATATACCCAAATATATTTGAATATACTGATGTTAAAAAGATTTTTATAGGGACAAAAAAGAAGCGTCGAATATTCGACGAATTATTTTGCAAAATGGGAGGCAAAAATATGGCGGCAACTATTAACACCGCCACACTCAATTCTTACCGGAGGAATTACTACAATGCGATTTCACTTACATCCGACAATTTCACATCTCCGTAGCCCACAAGATTCAAAATAGTATCGGACGACGTTTTACCCAATGTTACGCTACCGACAGTTGCATAAGTTGAAACAGGTAACGAAACCGCCTTTCCGTCTCTTGTAGCTTGAGCATTGATGGTATAAACACCTGCCGGAAGTTTATTGCCATCTGCATCAGTTCCGTCCCAAGAGAAATCCATAGCTCCGGATCCTGAGTTTGCAGTATAACTGCCTACCACGCTACCGTTGGCATCGGTAATGGTGATCTTCAAATTATCAGCACCGTCACCGGCGTTGATCTTGGCTGTCATGGCATTTTTACCATCGAAAAATCCTGAACTCTGATCAGTCAGTACCGAACGCCCCACTAGGCTTGAAGCCGAAAGAGCTGAACTTGATGAAATAGCACTAACCACATTATCCATACCGCTGGTAATGGTATTGAGATTTTGTACTACCGACAATTGAGACATGGTATTAACCATTTGAGTATTGTCCATAGGAGAAGTTGGATCCTGATTGGACAACTGTGTGGTCAAAAGTTTTAAAAAATCTTCCTGATCAAGACTTTGACTGTTACTGGATTTCTTAGATGCCTCCTGCTGAGCCGCAATATATGATGCGGTTTTACCTATGGCACTGTAATCAAAACTTGAGTCCGACATGAGGCTCACCCTCCTTCACGCGGCAAGCTCTGCCGCTGATGTTTTTGCATAATTCATTTAATACAAATATCGTGCCAA
>CABQMD010000184.1 GCA_902465145.1 uncultured Succinatimonas sp.
GCAAATTCAAGCAGCAAACGAGTTTCTTCTGAGGATGCATCGTCATTTGGGAAAAGTATCTTTATAAGTCCTGAGTAACTCTTTCTGATCCCGTCGCGATCACGTGCGGAGATCTCATCACCCAGCGTGAAATATTTAGTATATGAGGAAGAAAAATCCTCATTGCGCAGACTTTTTAAGATCTCAGCCAAATAATCGACTACAAACCCGTAACCTGCAGAAAACATCTCCTGCCTAAGATTAGGTACTTCCCATCCCGGGTTATAGCAATGGATACGGTCAAGAAAAGCAGAATCGTGATATTTTCCGGGCAGATCGCAAAACAGATCCGAGGTTTTGAGCATGTAAGGCACGGTATGCGAAGTATTGCCGACGAAAACCATCGAAGCCTCGGCTCCTACGGTCTGCGTACCGCGGGAGAAGGTCTTGTTGGCCATGTAATTCTTCATGATGTCGACCAAAGCTTTATCGACACGCTTCTCACGTCCTGCAAACTCGTCAAAAGCTACGCAATCCCAAAAACCGACAAGACCGATCTTACCGTTTGAATTATTGACAAAGAGCTTCGCGACGGTTACTTCTCCTCCTGAAAGCAACATGCCGTGCGGAGAAAATTCTGAATATACATGGGATTTGCCGGTACCCTTAGGCCCCAATTCCATGAGATTGTAATTGCGCTCGCAAAAAGGAATAAGCCTTGTCAGTTGGATAAGCTTGCCGCGTACGGTAAAAAATTTCGGATCTAACCCTATACTCTGCATCAGCAGATCCAGCCATTCATCGAAAGAGAAGGCTTTTCGTCCTTCTCTGAAACCTTCAAGATCCGAACGCGCCATCTGAATGGGCTTCAAACCGTTTAAAATCCACGGCACGCTTTTCTCGTCTTCGTTGAAGTTATATTCCAAATCGACTATGCACCAGATCCCGCTGACAAGTAATTTGGGATTTTTTTTGACGATCTCGGAACTGACAATCACGCGGTTTATTCCGAGATTGAAGAAGGATGCCTCATATTGATCGGCCTTTTCGTTAAGAACAACGCTTATCTTATCGATGATTTTCTGCCTGCCGCGTTCTTTAATGTTGGAACGTACCAGCTCTGCTTCATTCTTATGTACGTAATGCTTGCTTAAAATGCCTCTTACATTATCAATACCTGCTTTTATGCTGTCCTCATCGGCAGTAGTACAGTACTGTCCCAAAAGATATTCGAGCACATAGGATGGAACTACGGCATTGCCGCGGATCTCTTTGATGAGATCTTTTCTTACCGCACAGCTAGGAAAAATCTCAGTGATCTTTTGATCAAGTGCGGTCAATTTACTTTCTTCACCATGATCCATAAGATCTCCTTAAAAATCGAAGTCATCACGAGCGATGGACGGTTTGCGACGGATAAATTTGACCGGCTCTTCATCAAGCTCAGCCTCGGAGCAATCGTTTCTTATTTTGTCTTTACGTAAGTAAACAGGTCCGTCAGGAACATCGTCAAAAAGCGCCAGCGTAATACCGATATCGGCAGTAGCCAAACTGGGATCAGTTACATTGAACTCATACTCGGCAATCGTCGAACACGGAGCAACATCGTCAGGATGACGGTAGAAACCAAAGCGCAGTCTGATTGCCCTTATTCCCTTACCCACAGGCTGCTCCTGACAGAATTTGAGAACTGTCTGTGAGGAAGTGATATTACCTGGCACCGTCAGCATTCTAATTTCGACGTCTTTAACCGTGTCTTTGCGGGCATTGTTAACTTTAATCAAGGGTACCAGGCACTCTTGCAAGGTCATGCCGCCGTGAAAATAACGGGACATTGCGCCGCTTCTGCGGTATCGCACCGCAGTAAGCGGCGTAACAATTTCAAATCCTTCTTTTAATCCTGCCTTTTCTGAAGGAATGACAACATTGAGATCATCTGACTTAAATGTTCCTGCCTTGGCGATCATAAAACGCTGTTTTTGCAATAAGACCGTTTCAGATTGAGGAGCGTCTATAAGGTCAACCCCCAAAACCGCAGATGCTTCCTTATAGATAAAGCCGTGATCTGCCGTAATATAAAGATTGTTGATATTGGCACTGATAACTTTTCTGACCAATTCACGCAAAGAGTCCAGACACTCTGAGCATTTCTTTAACAGCTCGTCATCATTGTGCTCACCGGTATTATCGATGACATCGTGATAGATGTAGATGACATCATGATCTTTAGAAAGCCCAGAACGCAATTGAATGGTACTCTGTTTTAAGATCTCGTCAGCCGTTATACAGGCTGTACGGCGTCCTAAAGAATTCTTTTCAAGGATCTTCCTGCGCGCATCAATGCCGGCAGATGGATCTCCGTTTACCAAAACCGTTGCATCGTTATCCTCGCCTGACCATGACAACTCATCATTGGGTAACAAAGCAGCCATTCCCATCTGGGTATAAGAAGGCAACATCGTCAGCAAGGGAGTCACTGCGGCAGTCAGACCGTTTTCTTCATTCAGCTGTTGACTTAATTGCGCCCCTAACTCATAACGCAAACCGTCTGAGATGATCACCGCCAATTTGGCAGTACGGTTACCGTGGGTCTTAGTCTGCGGAATAACCGTAAGTTTATAAAAGAGTTTTTGCAATAACGTCTTTTGTTCTGTTGCCGGCCATTTACCGCGCTCTTTTACCAAAGAACCTAGCTTAAGTCCTAAAGTATTTAGATAATCCGTGCTGTAAATATTGTTAACGGCATCAGCTGTAGTTTTGATCTTTAGGGCTTCATCTGCGGATATCTTCGATAAGGATGAAAAAAACAAGCGGTATGCCGTATCGATGCGATACCAATTTTCAGTATAAAAAGTTACAGCCTGATCTAAGGTACCGTCCCAGAAGCTCAAATCATCAGAGAAGCGTTCAATTTTACGTTTGAACTCTAAAGCAGCCTCTATGAGTTGGTAAAAAGGAGCAAAACTCGGATA
>CABQMD010000185.1 GCA_902465145.1 uncultured Succinatimonas sp.
CAAAACGCCTGGGATCACGAGGGACAAATACTCTTTGGAAAAAACTTCGATAAGTTCAAGCCTTATCTTGAAAAATTGCAAACTCAGGGACTTGATGCCATTGACCGTTTTGAAAAACAGAAGCTGAAATCACTGTGTCTTGAAACAAATACAGCGGCTGCTTCTGAACTTTTGGATTTTTTAAACGGAAAATACGCCTTTGATCCTCAGTGCCTTACTTCGTAACCTCATCAGGCTTTAAATACCACGTTTCAAATCCATCCACTTCAGACCAGGCATTGATACGTCTGATGTCGATATGGTATTCATCATAAGAAGACGGCAATTCCGGAGCTCTGGTTAAAATTGCGGTTACGGTTGCAGGTACGAATGTTTTTGCTCCTGCAGAGGGATTGTAATACTGCAAAAGCGATGAAAAATTAGAAGAATACAGTTTTTGTCCTTGAATATCAAGCTCCGACGGATCATCTCGGTGCACTATGTAATTATTCCCGAGTTCCCGTATGAGACCTGCATTCAAACTGACATCTGTACGCATAGGAGTAAAGAAAACTTGGGCTGAATTTGATTGCATTTTTTTTGAATATAAAGGAGCAAGAGGATCTCCTTCATCAAAGACTATTTCCGCAAAAAATTGAGCCAAACAAAGCGTGCTCATCTGTTGCAAAACCTCATCGGCACTGTAACGATGAGAGGACATATAATCATAAATTCCCTTTACCGACGGGCTCCCTCGGCGTTTTAACTCATGTAAAATGGCCTGTCCTTTGATCTGATCGGCACGAGTTCCCAGACCTTCATATAACATGAAAGCATAAAAAGCGCTGCCGGTAGCGTCGGCAACTTCATATGCTCTTTTAAAAAAACTTAAAGCGGCTCCCATGCCTTCCTTACTTGAATCAAGATGCAAAGAAAGGATCCCCAAAGCGGTAATGGCCGGGCCGAACTTCAATGATGCCGCCTGTCTCATGAGTTTTAATCCCTCGGCAGAAGATCCCGTCTTTTCCTGACGCATTCTTATTAAGGCCAAATCATACATAGCCAAAGGCACTTTACGTTCAACGGCTTCCTTTAGCATGTTCAAAGCTTCTTCCGTTTTGCGCTTTACCCCTATTCCGTACCATTTTTGCATGGCAAGACGGACCAGAGCATCATTGCATCCCAGTCTTCTGGCCTCCTGCCAGGCTGCCGTCGCACTTTGCGGACTGACGGTGGTACCTTCACCTAAAAATTCAAGATCACCTAATAATAAAATTCCTAATCCAGAACCTTGTTCTGCCGCTTTTTTTACCATGCATACATAATCAGCGCGGGTTTGACAAAGCGTGATCGCATATTCAAGCATGTCTCGAAATCTAGCTTCGCGCTCATGTACCGGGATCTGTAATGCAGCCTGTTCAAAATAGAAACACGCAGCTTGTGCTCCTTTTGCCTTACCTCGTCCTAAAAGCGCCAGATATCCCATAAGTTCGCAGGATGCACTATTTTTAGAAATTCCAACTGAACGTCTTGCATAAAGCAGAGCTTTGTCAAAATTACCTTTTTTAGCCTCCATCCAGGCTAAATAATCTGCACTGACACAATCCAGATGATCTTCGGCAAACACTCTTACAAAACGATTGGTCGCAGTATCGACATCATTGTTTTCAAGAGCATGTAGCCCTTCGACAACCAAACTTTGCGAACTGCTGTCAAAATAAGATTGCAACCCCCGATACAAGAAAAAACATCCAGCGGCAAAACACAAAGTTCCGCATACGCAGGCAATGATGACGGAACGCTTTGAAAAAAAACTTTTCTTAGTCAGAACATCAGGATCTTTTTTCTGTTCGTCAGCCATAATCTTCTCCAAAGTTTCAGTCTTCTGCACCGACATCGGGTAAATCCAGATCTTTGAGGCTGCGCGGATCACTCTCATCACGGTTTAACTGTACCAAACCGTTGCGCGCCGTAGGATCTCTGTTTGCTTCCTGTCCCTGAACAAAAGACTGGACCGTCAGAGCATTAAACTGCTTAAGTTCAATGTCTTCATCATTAACCCCTGCATCGACATAATATTTTTTAACGGCATCGGCTCTTTTTTTGGCCATGGCGATACAGTCATCCTTTGAATCCATATCGTAAGAAAAAGTACGGATGACTATATGATTAACCGACTTGTCCTGTTGCAAATATTCAAGCTGTTCTTTAAGCGAACGTTCTGTTTTTGCAGTAAGTTTGTCACTTTGAAAAGAAAAGACCAAAGGCAGCAACTGTACGTCGTTAAAACTTACCCGCAGCAACTGTTGCTGGCATGAAATGAATTTTTCGTAATGATCTTTAAACCCGAGCGGACTTAATACCGGAACAATATTCTGTCCGGAAGCCACAGTTTTGTCCGTATAGGGCATAAAGATCTGTTTTCCCTGATTCAAGGCATTCATAACCTTGAAAGAAAGCGTGGGACCTGCGTAGGCATCATAACCTGAATAAAGTTTTATTTTTCCAAGCAGTCTTTCTTGGCCTCCAGACTGCCACTCAGGTCTTGCCGCAATAAAGCGCATCAACGAATTGGCCGTGATCCCAAGTTTAGGATGAACTCCCATCGAGGTTTTGATTTCACGACCTGCCAAAGCGGTAAAAGATACATAACCGTAATCAGGAATATCGTAATTTAAATTGCAGCGGATTTTATTGCCCTCGTCAGACCACAATTTTTTGGCATCCGCACCGATAGTTGCTTCAAAGCGTACCGCAGCCTGAGCATTGGCAAAAATGAAAGAACATCCCAAGATCAACGACGCGATCTTCCAGAATTTTTTATTTTGCATTCTTTTACTGTTCATTCTTTTCAAAATCACATTTTACGGTCTAAAGATCTATTACGTCGGAAACAGAGTGTTTATCAAATTACAAGCAAATTAAATGCCATTATTACGATTTCAGCACATGTTTTTTTAAATACT
>CABQMD010000186.1 GCA_902465145.1 uncultured Succinatimonas sp.
GAGAATTCTTTAAAAAATTCTGTCGCTGTGCAAGTGTGAGTGAATGTTTTGAAATGATAGATCAGAGAATTAAATCCGCAGAACAAGGAGTGGTTTTATGAAAAAACTTTGTTGTTGGGGTGTGTGTTTGTTAGCTCTGTCGTCGTTTTCACTTTATGCAAAAGAAGATTCTTCGGAGATCCGCAACGTATATTTTCCCCCAGTGCCTGAGTTCTGGGAACAGCGTATCGAAGGTCAAAGCATAGTGTACAGCGCTCCCGTTGCCAAACAGGGCGAAAAAAGTCCCACCGAAATAAAAATAACCTATACGAGACGCACCCTCGGTCGAGATGCAATTGCCATGATCAAAGAGTACGGAAAGTCGCATCAGTGCTCATCAGAGCGTCAGTTGGGAGTAGGATTTTACATGACATCCTGTAAAGATTACGGTACTGATGCCATTTTTATAGGTGAGCCTGACAATTTATATGAGGTGGAAATAAGCGGTATTTATACGCGTGAAGCCAAGGAATTGGTAAGCCGTTATCTAAGTGAAATCATCAAAGGAAAAAGAACTTTCTTAGATCGCTCCATAGGAGACAGCCTGTCAAAATGATTGTGGCTGTTCCGTCTGCTTGATAAAGGACAATATTATCAAATTTGGTGATCAGGGTTAGGAACCCATTTACCGTCATGACTCTTGTTAAGCACCACACGTTCGTTGTCAGTGGTGCGGTTGCCATATACTAAAATAACTCTTACGTAAGCCTGCTCGCCGTCATTGCTGAAAGAGGTTTTTACCGCTTTGACACTACGAATGCCTCCAAGCTTTTGAGTTTCATGCTTGCGATCGTCAATGAGCTTTGCCAAAACCTGAGTTTTCACTGCAAAAGCCGTATGCTCGGCATCGGTACGAGGTACGCCTCTGTCGATACGGCTTAATTTAAAAGCTTCGGCGGTGTTTCCTTCGTAAACAGCTTCTGCAAAGGCTTCGGCACATCCTTCCGGACTGTTCAGATCACGACAAGCGCTGAGCGCAAAAGCACATAAAGTTGCAACGAGCAGTCCTTTGACAAGCATGAAGTCTTCCTCAGTTTAATGATTATTTGGTGTATTTAAAATACTTGTATACCAGATATTCTATCACTGGGAAACGGCAGGAACCCATTCTCCGCTGATTTTTTTTACCTTGACAATCTCTTCGTGATCGTCTTTTGAAGCATCGTTGAAAGATACGACCACGGTGATTTCCGCATTGTCGTTGTCTTCTGAAAAACGTACGTTTTCAGTATCCATGTAGGCAATGCCGCCTGCGGTATCGGCACCTTTTTTTAAGGATTGAAGATAAGGTGCAAATGAATTTATGAGTCCTTGTTCATTAAGACCAGAGAGCTGTTCCTTGGTGAGCTGTTTTTCAAGTTTCAACACCTGCATGAAACGGTGGACATCACCTGAAAACATGGCGTAAACATACTGTGCGGCCGCATATTCGGCGGTACCGCGAATAGAAAGAGCTCTTTGCGGTTTTTGAACAGATTCCGGCGCCTTAAAACAGCTGACGCATAACGCCGTAAGTGCAACCACCGACAGTGCTATGCATAACTTTGATTTCATGTATTCTCTCCGATGCTGAACGTGCATCTTTTTATTATTGTTTCAGTTATTTGAACTTTATAAATGCGGCGATGTCTCCTGAGATCGCCTGCTTCGGCTTTGACATCCGGTATGCAATGTTAAAAAAAAGTTAAATAACTTGTATGACATATTTTAATTTATGACACGTGAGGAAAAGTAGATCTAGAGCAAAAAATCTCAATACTCCCTTATATCTGCTTTTAATAGTAATAACTGTCGTTAGAATGCATGTACTTTGCCACTACGTACAATAAAAAAATTTACATTCATGAAAAAAAGAAACGGACTTCAAATAAGACTGAAAAGTCTGTTTTGAAGTCCGTATTGATATGAGGCTGTATCAGCTCGTAGAGTTACATCGTGATCAGATAAGCGGGATCCCGTGTTTTGCGCATTCCTCGCGCATGCTGTCAGGCCAAATAGAAGCCTGAATTTCACCTATGTGAGCTTTATGCAACAAAACCATGCACAGACGGCTTTGTCCTATACCGCCGCCTATGGAAAGAGGCAGTTCGCCGTTTAACAATTTTTTATGAAAGTAAAGTTCTTTGCGCTGTTCCTGATGCTCAAGTTGCAGTTGCAATTCAAGAGCCTTTTCATCGACACGTATGCCCATAGAAGAAAGCTCGAAGCTACGTTTTAACACAGGATACCAGATGAGAATATCACCGTTCAGACCTTTTTTGCCGTCTTCTGCAACCGTAGTCCAATCGTCGTAATCAGGTGCGCGACCGTCATGTTTTTGCCCGTTTGAAAGTTTGCCGCCTATGCCGATGATGAATACGGCACCGTATTTTTCGCAAATGGCATCCTCTCGTTCTTTCGGGGTTTTATTAGGATATAAAGCGAGCAGATCTTCTGAATGGATGAAATGAATTTCCTGTGGCAGAAAAGGCTTTAGCGTTTCGTAAGCATCACAGGCCAAATACTCCGTACGCAGTATGGCTGCATAGATACGTTTTACCACATCCTTTAAATGAGCTACCGTACGATCTTTACGTTCGATCACGGCTTCCCAATCCCATTGATCTACATACAGGGAGTGCAGATTATCCAATTCTTCATCGGCACGAACGGCATTCATGTCGGTATAAATTCCGTAATGAGGCTTTACTCCCATCTGTGCCAAAGTAAGACGTTTCCATTTTGCAAGGGAGTGGACTATTTCGGCAGGGCGATCTCCAAGATCTTTTACCGGGAAAGTTACCGGGCGTTCAACGCCGTTTAAATCGTCATTGATACCTAGGCCTCTTAATACAAAAAGCGGAGCGGTGACGCGGCTTAGACGCAACTCGGTACTTAAATTCTGTTGAAAGAAGTC
>CABQMD010000187.1 GCA_902465145.1 uncultured Succinatimonas sp.
GTGTACATCTCGTATATGGAGATTTGCGCGACACCATAGCCATTGACAATGTGTTTGCTCAGGTAAAACCTGATTACGTATTCCATCTTGCAGCTCAGAGTTATCCAAAAACTTCATTTGACGCTCCTTTGGACACGCTTGATACCAATATTCAGGGAACTGCGCGCGTGTTGGAAGCTATACGTAAGCACTGTCCAAAAGCCATTGTGCACGTCTGTGCATCATCTGAGGTTTTCGGGCGTGTCAAAAAAGAAAAACTTGAGCAGATGGGCGGTGTGATCAACGAGGAATGTACTTTCCATCCGGCCTCTCCGTACGCAATTTCCAAGGTAGGCACTGATCTCATCGGTCGTTATTACGCAGAAGCCTACGGCATGACGGTAATGACCACCCGCATGTTTACCCATACCGGTCCTCGTCGCGGCGACGTGTTTGCCGAGAGTACCTTTGCCAAGCAGATCGCCATGATTGAAGGTAATGAATTACCTCCGGTGATCAAGGTAGGCAATCTCGATTCTTTAAGAACATTTGCCGATGTTCGTGACGCCGTGCGCGCTTACTACATGCTGGTAACGGTCAATCCTATAGCAGGCGAATACTACAACATAGGCGGAGCTTATACCTGCAAAGTAGGCGACATGCTTAATTTCCTGATCTCTCAATCGCCGATGAAAGACGAGATCAAGATTGAGGTTGATCCTGATCGTTTGCGTCCCATCGATGCAGATCTGCAGATCCCCGATTGTCGCAAGTTTACAGCTCATACCGGCTGGAAACCCGAGATCAGTTTTGAAAAGACTATGACCGATCTGCTCAATTACTGGCGTGCCCGTATCAAACACGGCGAAAGATTCCTGCAGCGCTGAGGAGTGAAAAATGACCGATATTCATCAGGCAATACGTCAGATAGCTGAAAATTTTAACAAGCTTGATTCAAAGAGCGAAACCATAGAGAGCATTGCGAAATTATGGATAAAAGCTCTTGAACGTGGCGGTAAAGTGATTTTTTGCGGTAACGGCGGCTCTGCTGCCGATTCTCAACATTTGGCAGCAGAGCTTATGGGACGCTATAAATTTGATAGAGCTCCCATGCCTGCCATGAGTCTTACTACTGATACCTCGGCACTTACTGCCATAGGAAATGATTACGGTTATGAAAAAGTTTTCTCTCGACCCTTGCGCGGCATCGGTAACAAAGGTGATGTACTGGTAGGTATTTCAACATCAGGAAATTCAAAAAATATTCTTGATGCCTTTGCTGTTGCCAAAGAAAAAGGAATTATAACCGTGGCCTTTACCGGACATGGCGGCGGCAAAATGAAAGATCTTGCCGACATTACTCTCAATGTTCCGTCTGACATTACTAACAATATTCAGGAGATGCATATAGCCTGCGGGCACATGATCTGCGGTTTGGTTGAAGAATATTTCTTCGGAGACAAGAAATGATCATCACCAGAACTCCTTATCGTGTTTCTTTTTTCGGCGGCGGTACCGATTATCACACTTGGTATCAGGAGCATGGCGGTCGTGTGCTGTCAACCAGTATCAATCACTACAACTATATAAGCTGTCGTTATCTGCCACCTTTTCATGCTGAGATGAAGAATCGCATCGTCTGGCGTGAATTGGAAACTCCTGAAAATTTCAATGAGATCCATCACAACGCAGTGCGGGGAGCACTGCTTCATTACAAGGTATCTCATGGAATAGAACTTAGTAATCAATGCGATCTTCCGGCACGTTCAGGACTGGGCTCAAGTTCTTCGTTCTGCGCAGGACTTATTAAAGCTATCAAAGCTTTGCAAGGCGAAATGATTTCAAAGTATGCCCTTGCAAAAGAGACGATTAACCTTGAGCGCAATGTCTTGCATGAAAACGTAGGTGTGCAGGATCAAATTGCAGCTGTTTACGGCGGATTGAATCTTATTCATATCAAACGCAACGGTGAGTTCTCAGTAGAGCCGGTCATTATTTCAGATGAACGTAAGAAGCTGTTTAACGATCATCTAATGCTCTTTTTTACCGGGATCTCCAGAACAGCATCAGAGATCTGCAAAAAACAGATAGATACCACCAAACAAAAAACAGCTCAGTTAAATCGCATGATGGAGCTGGTTTTAGAAGCTACGCAGATCCTCTCAGATGACAGTACCGACATAAACGGTTTTGGTGAGCTACTCCATGAGACTTGGATGTTAAAACGCTCGCTTACCGATCAGATCTCCAATTCTTTGGTTGATGAGATTTACGAGGTTGCACGCAGTAACGGTGCTTTGGGTGGAAAACTTTTAGGAGCAGGCGGCGGTGGATTCATGCTGTTTTTTGCACCTCCTGAAAAACAGCATCAGATTAAAAAATCCTTGCGTAATCTTATGTATGTTCCATTTAAATTCGATGATCAGGGGTGTCAAATAATTCTTTATGCTCCAAAGAATTATAAAGATTCAACATACGAAAAATTAGATTACATCCACATGCAGATGCAGGAGCAAAAGAGGCTTAACTCATGAATGTGGTGATATTAGCCGGTGGATTGGGAACCAGATTACGCAGTGTGGTTAAAGATGTTCCAAAGCCTATGGCAGATATAGACGGAACTCCTTTTCTTGAGTTACTCGTAAGAGAAATGCTGTTTCTTGATCCTGAAAAGGTAGTCCTTTGTGTCTCCTATATGAAAGAGAAGATCATTGAACATTTTGGGGATGAATTTTTGGGGGTTCCGATCTGCTATTCAATAGAAGAAGAACCTTTGGGTACCGGTGGTGCAATTAAACAAGCATTTGAGCAATTTGATCTTGATGAAGCATTGGTTTTAAACGGCGACACTTATGTTGCCGTTGATTATGAGCATTTTCTTGAAATTTCAAAAGATGAAAAACTTGCCATGGTTTTAAAACAAGTTTCAAATGCCAATCGCTACGGAAAA
>CABQMD010000188.1 GCA_902465145.1 uncultured Succinatimonas sp.
TTCGATTCGAAACGGAGGATACGCTTATGTGGATAAGACTTCATTTATAGAAAGTCTTGAACGAGGCGGAGTTAAGCATCCCTTTATCGTACGTCCGCGCCGATTCGGTAAGACGCTCTTCACTTCAATGCTTAAGGCTTATTATGACGTTGCTTCATCAGAGCGCTTTGATGAACTTTTCAAAGGTACATACATAGCAGAGCATAAAACAGCATTTGCCGGTAAATTTCGCGTGCTGAGGTTGGATTTTTCAGGGATCTCTTCGCAAAATGTGATGCTAGGCCTTTGCAAGAAATTACAAAAGTGCTGCAGAGAGTTTGCCAGGCGCTATCCGAGTGAGGAGTTAAAAACTTGCCTTAATCGTGATGAGCAGGATCCGGTTAACTTCATAACCGATTTCTTCTCTGCAGCAGGTTACGGCTATGACGAAAAGCTCTATGTGATCATCGATGAATATGACCAGTTTACAAATGAGCTTTTATCTGAAGATGTCGAAGAATTCAAAAAGATCACCTCAAAAAACGGCTTTTTAAAGTAGTTTTACGCTGCTTTGAAATCAGAATCGGTAGACGGGATCGTAGCTCACGTCTTTATTACCGGTGTGACGTCAATATCATTGGATTAGATGTCCTCAGGATTTAATATCAGAAAAGATATTTCTGCCTTGCCTGAATATGCGCAGATGTTCGGGTTTAGCGAGCCTGAGCTTAAAGCGCTTATACCGCAGGTGATCGATCTTGAAAAATACGGTCATAGTGTCGATGAGATCTATGAACGCATGAAAGTTCTTTATGACGGTTACCGTTTTTCTCCTGTACAAACAAACGGTATCTTTAATCCTTCCATGTCGCTTTATTATTTGGGAGCCATTAAAGACACTAACGCAGAGCCCCGACAACTTTTAGATCCTGCTTTTTCTCCTGATCTTTCAAAAGTAAAAGGAATTTTAAGTCTTGGGGAAAGCGCATTTTCAAAATCAGTGGTTGAACAGGCCTTAAAACGTCAGGTTGTTAAATTCGGAGTCCCTTCAACCGTAATTAATCTTAATTCCGTCAATATGTTAAGTCAGAAAGATGTTCTGACCTCCATGCTGTGCATGGGCTTTTTAACATATTCGGGCGAAGAGGAAAATGCCCTGACGGTTCCTAATTACGCAGTGTTGCAGCAGTTCTTCGGGTACTACCTGAGCTATCTTAGCGGAGGTGTGGATACTCAGGAGGTTGCAACCGAGGATTTTGAAGCAGGGTTTGCCATGCTAAAAAAGGCGATTTAAGACCTCTGCTTCAGGAACTGTGCAGAGGTTTTGACTGTTCAAGCGGGATCCATAAAAATCTTCATCTAAAAGAAAGTGACTTTCAGACTCTTTTGCAAGGCGTGATGTTCTTTTGCGGTGATTACGAGACCAAAGCCGAAGTTGAAGTTAACGGCAGAAAAAAAGGTTATGCAGATCTGGTGCTAAAGGCAAAAGAACCTTGCAACGCTTCTTATGTCATTGAACTTAAGTATGTTTCTCATAAAGGCGCGGATCATGCTTCTTTAGACAAACTTTTAAGTCAGGCTTTGCATCAGGCACAAGACTACGCCACAGATCAAACATTTGCTAAGATCCCTAACTTTAAGTGCGTCGCGCTGGTATTTACGGGAACGGGGAAATTCGCACTGAAATGTGAAGAACCTCAGGCTGAAGCCTGAGGCAAAAAGAATTAAAGCCAGCCTTTTTTCTTAAAGAGGAAGAAGGTGAGTATGGCCGAGAGGATCATGAGTCCTATTGAAAGCGGGTATCCGAAGGTCCAGGACAATTCCGGCATATGCTTGAAGTTCATGCCGTAAAGGGATGCGATCCAGGTAGGCGGCATGAAGACTACGGCTGCCACCGAGAAGATTTTGATGATCTTGTTTTGCTTTTGGTTGGTATAGCCCATGGAAGCTTCAAGCTGGAAGTTTATCTTGTTAGCCAAGAATTGGGTATGCGGCAAAATGGATTCGATATCGTTTAATACTTCATCGATGCCGCGCTCCTGGCGATCATCCAGCGTGGTTTCAAAGGTTTTCTTTACAAAACGCAAAGCACGGCGGGTATCGTACAGAGCCTGCAGGATCTGGGAGTTTTGCTCTTCCTGATTGATAAGCTCGTGCAGGATCTCTTCTACGTGCTCATCGTCGATGATTTTGTCAGCAGTTTCATCCAAAGTGCTGTAGGCATCCTCGATAAGATCGGATAACTGATCGACTTTTAAATCCTGAAGTTTTAACAATACGTCAAGAGACGATCTGATGTCGGTTTTGTTGTGACGTATGTAAAAACGTAACAGACGTACTATCGAGACGTCTTCTTCCCTGAAGGATATGAGCAGATTTTTCCTCATGGTAAACGACATGTTCACGCCGTGAGGATCGTTGGCCAGACGTTGCGGGAACAGTGACAGGATGTGCACTCCGTCAGGCCCCATGCGAAAACGTGATGAGGATTCGATGTCATCCATTTCATCTTCTTCAGGAACGTCTTCCACGAAGAGTTTTTCAAGCCAGTCGCGCTCTTCATCGTCAGGCTGATTTACGTCGAGCCAAATCACGTCAGATGGCAGGGCATCCCCGGGTTTGACCGGAGTTAATGAAAGATTATCGTCGTCATTAAGACGACATGCGGTGATCATAATAGTATTCTCCCGTTAGCGGTAAACACCGCGAAGACAATGGCAGAGCTTTGCCGCTCTGCACGGGAGCGCATACGCTGTAACTGCATATACGCATTGCGATTTTTAATTCGAGTGAGATGTGCTCTCTCAACGACAGCGCCATGATACATGAAAAGCCGTTACTTGGCGCAAAATCTGCGCCAAGTAACGGCTAGTTTTAAAGAAAATTTTTGGACGCCTGTTTTTAAAGGTAATAGATCCCCACCGCGGCAAACATTGCAAGAGCAATAAAA
>CABQMD010000189.1 GCA_902465145.1 uncultured Succinatimonas sp.
AGTTGAAAGAGCCAGCAGCAAGAAAGATGATGCTTTGCCGTTTTTTTGAAAAGTAAAAAAACGGTGGCCGAAATATGAGACGAGGAAAGCCGTGGCAAAGGCTACAGTTGTAACCAGATTTTCACTCTGCCCCAGATCAAAGCCGTAAACCAGCGTGATCGTCACCGCCAGATCGACGGCAGTGGCAAGACCGCCTACGATCACAAAACGCATCACCTCGAAGATCCCGCCTGCTTTTAAAAGCTCCTGCGCTTTAAATTGCATTTAGTTGTGATCCTCTTTTCCTTTTTCAAGATTGCAGGTAACACCTACTGGAGTCACGCTCATGCCGTTTTTGACCTGTTTTGAAAGAGGGCCGGTGATCTTTGAGACTACGTACACAGGACGTCCTTTGACTTCTTCCCCGAGACGGCCTAAATACTCACCGAGCACACCGATGGAGATAAGCTGTACCGAGCCTAAGAACAAAATAGCAGACATCAAAGATGCATATCCCGGAACCTCAACGCCGGTAATGGCGGTCTTTATGAAGATGAAGATCATATAAAGTATGGCCAAAATGCCGATGGCACCGCCTATGTAAGACCAGACTCGAAGCGGCAGCGATGAAAAGCCGCTGATCCCGTCTAAGGCAAAATTCCAAAGTTTCCAATAATTCCATTTGGTTTTACCGGCTACGCGCTCGGGGCGTTTGTAACCAATTCCTTTTGACACAAACCCCGGCCAGGCAAAGAGTCCCTTCATAAAGCGGTTACGCTCGGGTAGCTGTTTTAAAGTGTCGATAACCTTGCGATCGATGAGTCTGAAATCACCGGCATTGGACGGGATCTTTACACGTGATGAAAGTTTATTGAAAACGTAATAAAAACCGCCTGAAGTCATACGCTTGGTTTCGGTATCCTGCGATCTGTCGGTGCGTATGCCGTAAACATTGTCAACACCTTCCTCTCTCCAGCATCTGACAAATTCCAACACCAGTTCGGGAGGATCCTGCAGATCGACGTCCATCATCACCAAAGCATCCCCTTTCACGAGATCAAGGGCAGCCGACATCGCCGCTTCTTTGCCGAAGTTACGCGACAGCTTGATGAGACTGATACGCTCATCCTCTTTTTGCAGTCTTTCGATGATGGCGGCGGTATCATCTTTTGAACCGTCGTCGACAAAAACTATTTCCAGATGATCCTTGATACTCTCAAGTTTTTCATCAACGGTTTTTACAAAAGTCTCGACGGTTTCATGCTCGTTGTAGCAAGGAACCACCAATGACACCAAATAATCTTGCTTATCCATTTTCTGTCTTTTGTTTTCTTGGTTTAAGAAAAATAACTTGTCAATCCGTTAAAAATTCATGACGCGAAAGCGAGTTGGTCTTGAAATATCCGCCTAAGGCTGTCGTCGTCGTAGACGAGGTCTGATCTTTTACACCGCGGGATTTTACGCAGTAGTGTACCGCAGTAATGGTTACCGCAACATTTTTGGTGCCGAGCAGTACCTGCAGGGCAACTAAGATCTGCTGGGTAAGACGCTCCTGCAACTGCGGGCGTCTGGCAAAAAACTGTACTATGCGGTTGATCTTGGAAAGACCGATGATCTTATCAGCAGGCATATAGGCTACTTTTGCCGTACCGTCCATCACCACGAAATGATGCTCGCAGCATGAAGTAACGGTTATATCTTTGACTTTGACCATCTCGTCAAAATGCATCTTGTTCTCAAATACCGAAACCTTGGGAAAATTACGGTAATCAAGACCTGAGAAGATCTCATCTACATACATGCGGGCAACGCGTTTTGGGGTACCGGATAAAGAATCATCGGTAAGATCAAGGCCCACAGCCTGCATGATCTCCTCCATGGCGTGCTCGATCACCTTTTTCTTTTCGGCATTGTCGCAAAGCGCGCCGCTCTTGGGATTTTCCAAACCGCACTTGATAAGCGCATCCCTTACTTTCTTGGCTTCGGGACTCAAACCACCATCTTGCAATTCTTCGTTATTCATCAGCGCTCTCAGCCCCCACAAGTCCGCCGGCATCATAGAAATCATCGCACTGCTCGGGATTTTCAAGCACGGTCAGAAGCTCAAGATTGAATTTTTCAGAAAGGTGCTCGCCTAAGGCGGCGATCCCGGGGCATTCTGAGGCATCATGTCCGGTTACAAACACGGCAATACCGCGTTCATTAGCCAAATGCCAAGTCATTTCAGAACATTCTCCGGTGATGAGTGCGTCAAAATCAGGCTCGGCGCAGTCATCGAGCATGAAAGATCCGGCTCCCGAACACACCGCAAGACGCTTTAACTTCTGCTCTTTGGGTGCACAAATAAGTCTTACCCTGCAGTCAAGTCCTGCCGCAAGTCTTGTAGCAAGAGCACCGGCGCTTATTTCATCCTCAAAATCCGCCTTCATGGCTATTGAAGCGGGATCTCCCGGGATAAGGTAACGAGGATTGACGGCTCCTGCTATCTCCACCAATCTTTTGTTATTACCAAGCTGCATATTGGCATCCAGCGGCAAATGATAGGCGATGAGGTTGAGATCGGCATCAAAGATGGTCTGCAATCTTTCCTTAAGAGATCCGGCATAAGCCCCCTGCTGTCCGCGCCAGATAAGCCCGTGATGCACGAGCAGAGTGTCACAGCCGTCATTGACGGCAGCTTCGATGGCATTTTGCGATGCCGTACAGGCAACAGCCAAAGAAAAAGTCTCTGGACGGCCTGCAACCTGCAAACCGTTTAATGAGGCATCGCGAAATGCAGAAGCATTTAAAAAACCGTCAAGGTAGGATACAAGCTCGGAAGTCTTCATTTGCTCACCTTATTTTCCAAGACTGACTACGGCACCCTTGGTACCGGTCACCTGTTGCACGCGATTGGCAATGCCTTCGGCGGCATTTTTGGTAGCCGCACTGCCGGCAT
>CABQMD010000190.1 GCA_902465145.1 uncultured Succinatimonas sp.
CACCGCCGTAGGTATCTACAATGATCTTACGCCCGGTAACTCCGCAGTCGCCTACTGGACCTCCGATGACAAAACGTCCTGTCGGATTAATGAAGTACTTGGTATTTTGGGTAAGAAGTTTTGAAGGTATCACCTTTTTGATGATTTCTTCCATGACACCTTCATGTACATGATCCTGTGTGACATTAGGATCGTGCTGAGTGGAAAGTACTATGGTGTCAATGCCGGCAATGCTACCATCGTCGTTGTATTCGACGGTAACCTGACTTTTGGCGTCAGGACGCAGAAAAGGCAGAAGATGTGTACGACGGCATTCCGACTGTCGTTGCATCAACATATGTGCAAAGGTAATGGGGGCCGGCATCAGCACAGGAGTTTCGTTACATGCGTAGCCGAACATCAGGCCTTGATCTCCTGCTCCCTGATCTTCAGGACGCTGACGGCTTACTCCCTGATTGATATCAGGCGATTGTTTGCCTATGGCATTGATAAATGCACAGTAGTGACCGTCAAATCCGACTTCTGAGGTGTTGTAGCCGATATCGCATACGGTTTTTCGTACGCGTGCTTCAAGATCCAGATTTGCCGTGGTTGATATTTCACCGGCCACCAAAATTAAACCTGTTTTGACAAGCGTTTCGCAGGCTACGTGAGCGTATTTGTCCTGCTCAAGGCAATAATCGAGAATAGTGTCCGAAATTTGATCGGCAATTTTGTCAGGATGGCCTTCGGATACTGATTCTGAAGTAAAAAGACGTGACATGGTTAATCTCCGTTGTAAAAAGCCCGGCTGCGTCGGTGAGGGACGGACCGCAGCAGGAGAATGTCGTCAGCTATTATATCAGGCGCGGCAGCTAAAACGGAGAATAGCGATCATGTTGTAAAAGATCCGCAAACAGTGTATGCAAAATTTGCGGAAAAATTATGACATTTAGGCGCATTTTTTGCGGTGTTTTCACCGTTTCGAATATGAGTAGACAAGACTAAAACGCATTGCGTTCGCATGTTTGCGCTTCTATCGTTTTAATTTTTCGATAAAATAAAATTTGAGATTGGTCACGCTTATTTGTCGACGTAACCGTTTGCAGAAAGGCTGTGTAGTACAATCAGATTCATACAAGAGTGAAGCGGTGTTAAAGCCGCAGTCTTTTAAAAAAGGAAGCTGATATGCGTTTTTTTATTGATACTGCAAATGTGGATGAGATCCGCAAAGCCAACGACATGGGTGTGATCTGCGGCGTTACCACCAATCCTTCTTTGATAGCAAAAGAAGGTCGTGATTACAAAGAAACTATTCAGGAAATAGCCACCATCGTCGACGGTCCTATTTCAGGTGAGGTGAAACCTACTACTTTGGATTACGAGGGCATGATCAAGGAAGCCCGTGAGATCGCAGCAATTCATCCTAACATGGTAGTAAAGATCCCTCTTACTGCCGATGGTCTTAAGGCCTGCCATCAGTGTGCCAAAGAAGGCATCAAGACCAATTTGACTTTGGTTTTCTCAGCTTCTCAGGCTCTTTTGGCCGCACGTGCCGGCGCAACCTACGTTTCACCGTTTATCGGCCGTCTTGATGATATTTCTGAAGACGGTTTGGAACTTATCCGCACCATCGCGGACATGTTCTCCGTCAATGGCATCGACTCCCAGATCATCTGTGCATCTATCCGCAGTCCTTATCATGTGATGCAGTGCGCTCTGGCCGGTGCTGACATAGCCACCGTTCCTTATAAGGTCATCATGCAGATGGTACATCACCCGCTGACTGATCAGGGTATTGAGAAGTTCCAGAACGACTATAAGAAAGTTTTCGGTTGATTTGAAACTTTGAGTATTTAATTACATAAAGGCTGATCCTAGAAAATGATCGGCCTTTTTAGTAAACAGCAGGCATCAGATTGGTCAGAAAATGAATAAAACAACAAAATTTGCCGTTGCAACTTTGGCTTCGATAGTTGTTTTGTGGGGGGCTGGAGTTTGGTGTTCCGGTCATTATGCAGAAGAAGCCATGACTACAGCACTTAATGCGTTAAATGAGAATTTGGAACGCAGACGTGCCGGCGGCAGTTTGAACTTCGGTATCAAAACCTCTTATGAACAGGTTCAAAAAGGCTTCTTTTCGCAAAAAGGCAATATAGTCTTATTACCTGAAGGTAGCGATAAGAAATACCGCATTCCCGTTGAGATAGATCACGGTTTTCTGCGTCTGCAGGCTAAGGCTGATTTTTATCATTTCCTGAACAATCTTTTTTTAAAAAGCGGGATCTTTGAGCGAGAAGGTGCATCTGCTTTAGCTTACGCAGATGTTATACCGGGGCTTTTTTAAAGGCAGGTGAAAGTAAATTCGCACAAGGCAGTAAAGATGCAAAAGGCATTTTTTCCATGCATCGCTCTACCTTTGGTCAGATCAGTATGATTCTGGATGTAAAAAATGCAGTCACTCCTTATGGCAGCGTGGGTAATATTTATGTTTCCGATCTCTTTTCTGAAGCTAGCAACGCATTCGGAACCGTACACGCAGAATTATCCGATATGAATTTGCATAATACAGGGGTTGATGAAATCAACGCGCTTAAAGCCGATGTCAACACTATATCGGGAAAAGATGCCGACAGTTTCGGAGTGAAGGTAGCTTTGGACGTTGAGAGTACCAAAGGTCAAGGACAGGCAATTTTGAGTACGGGAAACTTTTCTGCCAAGGCTTTGGAGCAAAGCGGAGCCGGTGTCGGTGAAATTTTGGCATCCCCCATGCTACTTTGTCAGTATTTTACTAAAGACGAAGCTTATCTGACGCTTGAACATTTGAAATTCGATGTTGACTACACAAGCCCGGAAGGACAGGTGTCTTACGGAATTAACGGTCAGGGCGGGGTTACATTTTCACCAAGCGGTCTGTCTTTGTCTTCGGTAAACG
>CABQMD010000191.1 GCA_902465145.1 uncultured Succinatimonas sp.
ACACTTCTTTGAAAAAAGGATCCTGTGACAAGGCTGCCTTGCCGCTGCCCCTGCCCCACGGCAGGGAAATGCTTCCCGCTAAATTTAGGCGGATTCAGCCTGAATTTGTCGATTTTTTGAATTTAACGATGAATTTTCAAAAAGTTAGCTAATTGAGCGTTTAGCTCAAAAATGTGATACTGATCTTATTTTTAAAACACCTGATCATATTAAAAGAAGGATCAGAACCGTCAAAACAGCCAGTACTACGGTTACAGACAAAGGAAATTTAAAAGCAGAGCTTAGAATTGCTGCAACAGTGCCAGACAAGGCGATCAGATAATGATCTCCCAAAGAAAAAAAGATCCCCGGAAAAACCAGCGCCGTTAATGCTGTATAGGGAATAAGGTAAAGCACACGTTTCATAAAACGACCGAAACGTACCTTAGAGATCACTGTTGCAGGAAGAACGCGCAGAGGGTAATTTACCATTGCCATCACGACAATGACTGCCCATAAATAAAAGTAAGAATGAGCATCCATCACAGAACCTCCTTTTTACTCATTTCTTGTTTTGCAAGTAAAGTTTTCTCTTCAGCTTCTTCTTCAGGTGTTTTAATAAAAAAAGCCCCGATCACGGCTCCGGATACCATGGTTATAACCAAAGCCCAGCTGGTTGCAGTTAACCCGTAAAAATGTTCAAAAACGACGTAAAGCAGGCTGTCACTTACTGCAACAGCTAAAACGACTATAAAAAGACGTCTGTTTCCCTGACATCCTGGTACTATGATGGCAATAAAAAGAGCATAAAGAGCAATACCCAGAGCTAATGTAACAGATTCTGGCAGAAATTCTGAAGCAGCTAGGCCTAGTAAAGTTCCCGTATTCCATGCAAGATAGGAACTCGTGAATAATCCGAGAAAATAAGGGGTATTTGCATACTTTTCATCTGCCGTGGTGAAAATTGCAAAAGTTTCATCCGTTACCCAATGTGAAAACAACAGTCTTTTCAAGGTTGACAGTTGCTTGAATCTGGCAAACACACATGTACTCATGATGAAATAACGAAAATTTATGAGAAAAAGTCCGATGGCAACAGTAATGAGCCCTGCACCTGCACCGGCCATGGCTACTCCCAGAAATTGCCCTGCTCCTGAGTAAGAACTTAGAGAAATGCATATAGTTTGCAAAGGAGTAAAACCTGTTTGCAATGCAACTACGGCAAAAGCAATGGCTACAGGTATATAGCCCATTACAATAGGTAAAGAATCCTTGGTCCCTTTCAAATAAAGCGCAAAATTTGAAGGCTTTGCGACACCGTTTTTATTCACAGTCTTCATATTCGCAGTATTTTACTCGTGCATTGCACTTTTTTGGTCATTTAATCTTCAGATATTGCACCAAATTCAGTGCACGGATACTATGATTGAAAAATTTGGATCAAATCGGATCCTCAAATCGAGTTTCAATTTCAATATGAAAGAATTAGATATTGCAAAATTCGGCGGCACTTCCGTCGGTAACTTTAAAGCCATGTTGTCAAGCTACAAGGTATCGATCTCTAACAAAGCCACAAAACTGGTGGTGATCAGTGCCTGCTCAGGAGTAACCAATATCTTGGTGGAACTGGCTTCAGGGGCATGCAACGGCGTAAAAGTTGACGAGCTCATCTCAAAATTACGTGATATTCATTATGAAATCATCGCAGGCTTAGGTGGTGAACAAAAGCTGAAAGATCATATCGAAGAGCACTTAATCGAGATCAGGAAACTTGCTCAGGAAGCATCCATGGAACGCAGCGACGAACTTACCGATCGCATAGTGAGCCACGGAGAGCTGATGTCATCCTACCTATTTGCCGCTTTATTCAACCATTTCGGAACTAAAGCCATTTGGTTTGATATCCGCCGCGTCATGCGTACCGATTCAGCCTTTGGTTGTGCTGTACCTTTGGTTGAAGTAATCGGTTCTCTGTGTAAAGAACACCTTCAACCTCTGCTTGAAGGCGATGCAATTGTGATCTCCCAAGGATTCATTGCTTCAAACAGCGAAGGTCAGACAACCACCTTAGGCAGAGGAGGTTCTGATTATTCAGCTGCTTTGTTAGGTGAAGCCTGCAATGCAACCTCAATTTCCATATGGACTGACGTACCCGGTGTGTATACTACAGATCCGCGCATTGTTCCTCACGCCAAAGCTATTCCTGAGCTTACTTACCTTGAAGCAGCAGAAATGGCTACATTCGGTGCCAAGATCCTTCACCCCTCAACTTTGGTTCCCGCAGTACGCCGCGATATTCCGGTCTATGTAGGCTCAAGCCGCGAACCGGAAAAAGGAGGAACCTGGGTTCGCACCAAAACCGAATCACATCCTGCATTCAGAGCGGTTGCGTTGCGTAAAAATCAAAGCCTCATCGTTCTTTCTTCCCCGAAGATGGTCGGGGCATCAGGTTTCCTAGCCAAAGTTTTTGAAGTTTTTGCACAATACAAACGTTCAGTTGACTTAGTCTCAACTTCAGAAGTATCCATTGCCATAACCTTGGATGCCGGTACCAACACTTCCGGCATCAATCAGGCAATTCCTGATCAAATGCTTGCTGATTTAAGATGTTTTTGTCATGTGAAGGTTGAAAGCGGACTTTCACTGGTTGCCGTGATTGGCAATCAGATGTCTGATATTCCGGGACTTACCACGGAAGCCTTAAGTGCCATTCGCGATTATCCCGTAAAAATGATTTGCTACGGAGCTTCATCGCACAATCTCTGCTTCCTTCTCAAAGCTGAAGATGCACCTGATGCTCTGGTAAAGATCCATAAACATTTACTTGAAGACTAACTCTTTACGGAACCATAAATCGAGTAGGGGGGAGCTGAGAGCTCGCCCCTCTCACACCACCGTACGTGCGGATCTGCATACAGCGGTT
>CABQMD010000192.1 GCA_902465145.1 uncultured Succinatimonas sp.
CTTGAACAAACGCCCTTTAAAGACTGAAGACGAGGCCACTGCAGCTATTTTGGAAGGTTTATCCTGTGCAACATGTCACAGTACTTTATGCGGCTTTGCAGGAAAAAAAAATCACAGCCCCAGAGCCAACTGTGATGGTCAGCAGGCCATTCCGCATAAAAATGTTTAAGCTCTGACGTTTCAATATTAGGCGGCTTTTCAGGCCGCTTTTTCATGTCAAAAAATCAGTTCGGACAAACAATGTATTAACTATGGCGTCACAAAATTACGGAACTACCTGGTGGGGACAACGCTGGCTTAATGCATTAAGCGGTATAGATTATGAAAGCCGTATTCCAAGGGGTAAAACTTACGCCAATACAGGAAAAGTGTTCAGACTGGAATTTGATACCAACCGAGGTATTATCAAAGCCCGCGTCAAAGGTAATTACGATCCTTTTTATTCTGTTCAGTTGAAACTTCCGCGTTTTTCCTTAGATGAAATAGACCGATTGGTAAAAGATATCTCAAATTCACCCGTGATCCTGGCCAATCTTTCTGCTCGCAAGCTTGATCCTAAGATAGAAGAATTGGCAGAAAAACGCGGGATCTCCATTTTTCCGAAGCGCTGGGATGATTTGCAGGTATCCTGCTCCTGTCCTGACTGGGCCGTACCGTGCAAACATATTGCTGCCGTCATTTATAAGATAAGTCAGGAAATAGATGCCAATCCTTTCATTCTGTTCGAATTAAAAGGTTTTGATTTAGTTGCCGAATTAAAAGAACACGGGGTTGATTTTGAACAGGTTGAAGAGACGGAAATGCCCACGTGGAAGCAACTGCTTCAAAAAAAAGGCAATACTAATAAATTGCCGCTGGGCAGTTTAAAAAAACTCTCTTTTGCCGAAATTCCTCCGCTTTTGGATTCGGTGATGGGAGTTTTTGCACCTTCTCCTGCCGGTTATACCGGAAGTCCGTTGCGCGATATGTTGCAAAAGGTCTTGGTAAGAGCACAGAAAAAAGCAGTTGCGGCTTTAAAAGATAAAACTGATCGCGACGTACCTTCGTGGAATGAGGATGAAGCTTTAGTTCGCCTTGATTCTTGGGGAAGAGTTCATTTTGCCAAATCCCTAAAATGGACCGTATACCCTAATACAGGCTCAGGAACTGCCTACAGCGAGCAAATTCGCAACGTAGGGGACGAGCTTACTGATGAAGGCGTGAGCCCTGAAAATATGTTCTCAGGAGCAATCGATCATAATGCTCTGCAGGATGCTCCGGAGGCCATGGAAGCCTTGTACGATATTTGGCTCCTGGCTACCAAATTGGTAATGCAGGGTGCAATCATTCCCCAGATCTATGAACCCATAGACGAGAATTTCATCATACGTTGGATCCCGGCTTTCATGTCGCGTGAGATCAGCAGGATCACGGATGAAGCAGGCCGAGCCTTGCTTTCCTTGCCGGAAGATATTTTATTGGTGGACAGACGTCCTGAGGAATTGTCTGGTCGGGTGCTGGCAGAAGCTTTGTTGGGGGCTTTTATCGACGGTTATGTAATAGATTCTTATACTTCATCTCCCATGTATACTGCAAGCGATCCTGATGCACTGGCACCTGAGATCAAGGCATTGCTCCTGCGCGAGGTTGTGGATACGGCCGATCTCATCGCAGGCGAACACGTGCGCATGGGACTTGAGTCTTGGCTTTCACCTCTTTATCTTGAAGATTTGAAGGTTAAACCAGTAGTGATCTTGCAGGATGTGACTTTGGGATCACGTTTAAGTCTTGACGATCTGGTGGATAACGTAAGAACCGCCTGCGAACCTGATGATGAAGAAAATGCAAAGGAAAAAGATCTCTATGTAGATACCGCTCGGGTTCCTGAGTTTGCGGATGATTTTTCAGATGAGCAGACAGAAGTAGAATCTGAAATTGAAACTGAGCTCATGCATGAGCAAAAATCAGGTTCAGGCGATCTATTTTCCAATGAAACCGGCATAGGTATAAGCATGGGGTTTAACCGTGTGGATACCGACGGAACACCTGACGAACTGTTTATCCCGTTAAAGGACGTTTTGGAAGATCCCCAGTACGGCAAGATCCGTTTTGAATGCATGCGTACGGTATCACGCTTAAGCGCCATTTGCCCGCAGTTAAGTTCCCTGCTTGAAAATCACGGCGGTGAAGGTGTGATCGGGCTTGATTCGCTGGCATCGGTGATCCTCTCCTCAATTCCTGCAATGAAGCTTTTGGGCGTAAGACTGATAATCCCCAGAGCTTTAAACCGCGTTCTCTATCCTAAAGCTTCCATGAAGATTGGATTGAAACCCGGGGATAATTCCGGCAACAACATGATCTCTTTGATGTCGATGATAGATTTTGACTGGAGCATAGCTTTAGGTGATCACGGCATCAGCGACGCTGATTTTGAGCGTCTCTTGCAATATGAGGGCAAAGTGGTGCGCTTTGGATCGTCATTTGTATATGTAGATCCTGAGACTACGGCTCGCATAGGCAAGAAACTTGCGTTAAAACAACAGCCGTCCAAACAGCGTCTCATTGCAGCAGCGCTTACGGGGCGCTTTGGGGATAATTCCGTATATATCACCAAAGAGCTTAAAGATGCTTTAAAACGTCTGTTGTCTGAGAAGGCTTTGGCTCTGCCTATTGAACTTAATGCCAAGTTAAGGCCTTATCAGGAGCGCGGTTACAGCTGGCTTGTACGCAATATGTACACCATGATGGGCTCTATTATCGCCGATGACATGGGCCTTGGTAAAACGTTGCAAGTGATTTCGGCCATAGAAAAACTGCGTGAAGACGGTGAACTTGATCAAAAACAGGCTCTCATCGTCGTACCAACTTCGGTTTTGGTCAATTGGCAACGCGAGCTTAAGAAATTTGCACC
>CABQMD010000193.1 GCA_902465145.1 uncultured Succinatimonas sp.
CAGTTCCTGTAATGTAAAGATCACTAAAGATGTTGATTTGGATGTTAAAGATAAACATGTGCTCTTTATCGAAGACGTCATCGACTCCGGATTCACCATGAGCAAGGTTATTCCTATGTTTAAAGAGCGCGGAGTCAAATCGGTTAAATTGGCCGCCCTTATAGACAAGCGTGAACGTCGCGAGGTAAAAATCGATATCGATTATTCTGGATTTGTTTTGGAACGCGGTTTTATTGTTGGTTACGGTCTTGATTTTGCTGAGAAATACCGTGAACTTACCGGGATCTACGAGGCTGTGGTTGAATAATCAGAACAAGTGTATCGGAACTGCCGTGACCAAGCTGAATGCTGAAGTTCTAAAGCCGCTGTTTGATGTTAAGAAAAGTCCTGCCAGCAGAAATTGTCGTCCGCGCTCTCTGGCTTCGATGCAATTAAGGGCGCTGTCTGCGGTAAAAACTTTGTTATCACGTAAAGCAGGCGGTGTGCTCACGCTTACGGTATCTGATGATGTTGATGCATTGAATTTAGCTTGTGAGCTTGTGTCTTTATGCGGAAAAGAAGCCTGCAAGGTCACTTATGCATCAAAAAAAGAGCTTTTCGGTAAAAAAAACAGCGACGGCTTGCTTGCAAAAGGTGGGATCTTTGTATTCCCTTGCGTACTTTTTTTGGAGCATCCCAAATTTTTCTCAAAGTGTGCCGCACTGTTGCAAGATGCTGCCGATTTAAAACTGATCTTTTGCGGATCTGCTCAGGATTGTGCCGATTTGATGTTGTTGTGGCCTGAGTTTGAAAGTGCCATGCATACCGATACAGTTTTGGAATTTCCGACTGATCCCTTGCTTTGCGCATCTTTGATAGCGCATTGGTGCAAAAAAGGAATATGTCGTCATTTCAATGCAGAAGCAGTGGCTCTGTTTACCGTATTTTGCAATCGTCTCGCATCTGACCGACGCTGGGTGTATTTTTCAGAAAGGTTGCTTAAAGCTTTGTGCGAGGACGCGTCGTTGCATTGCCGCGGCAATGAGGTAAAGGCGAAAGATTTTCTGTATGCAGTTGCTGCACATGACTTCAGGCAGAATTATGTTGCATCAGCGCAAATACGCGATCACCGCGAAGAACAAATCCTAATGCGCACTTCGGGTAAATGTCCTGGCCAAATCAATGCTCTTTCTGTTATTGAAACTTCAGGTACCTGCTATGAATACGGCGAGCCGGTACGGGTTACTGCCTGCATACGTGCAGGAGGTGACGGTGAAGTTATCGACATAGAGCGTAAGGCTGAACTTGCAGGACAAATTCATGCCAAAGCCATGATGATCATCAACGGTTTCATCATGCGTGAATTTGGAGCTGTTTTACCTATGCCGGCTTCGGCTTCTTTGGTTTTTGAGCAGTCTTATTCTGAAATCGACGGAGACAGCGCCTCACTTACCGGTTTGTGTGCAGTGCTTTCTGCTTACGGCGATTTACCTTTACGTCAGGATCTGGCAGTGACCGGAGCTGTTGATCAGTTTGGTAACGTGCAGCCTGTAGGCGGGGTCAATCAAAAAATAGAGGGATTCTTCAGGATCTGTTCATTACACGGCCTTACCGGAACTCAGGGGGTGATCATCCCAAAATCCTGTGTTTACTCTCTGGTGTTACGTCCATCCGTACTAAAAGCCGTAGCCGCCAGGCGTTTTCATATATATACGGTAACTCATGTAACCAATGCATTGGAATTGTTGACGGGGAGCCACTGGGGTGATCCTGAAACTGAAGGATCCATAGTGCAAAAAGTATTAGATCGCCTTGAGAGTATAAATTCACACGGTGATGAACGTCCGTGGTGGCATTTTTGGGGATGAGCTGAATGTTTTAACATCACTTTGCACTTTACAAGTGCAAAGTGATACTTATGACGGCAGTTGTTACGTATGATCACCTTTTTGATGCATACTAGAAAGAGAGAAGCACATTGTCGTGTTTTGTAACTAACGATCAGATTTGGAGATTGCCGCAAAGCGGTATGTAATTTTATGAAAGCATTCAAGTTGTTTGCCGCCGCAACTTTGTTTTTAAGCACAACCTGTGTACCAGTCATGGCAGAGGAGATCTCTTTTGCAACCGAGCCTACTTTTCCTCCTTTTGAGTTTATGCAGGATGGCAAAATTGTAGGTTTTGAGATTGACCTTATCAATGCCGTAGGCAAGATTCAGGGATTTACTCCCAAGATAGAACCTATGCCATTTGATGCCATTCTTCCTGCGGTGATGGGTGGACTTCAGGAGGCTGCCGTCTCAGGTATTTCCAAAAATCCCGAGCGTGAGAAAAAAGTTTTGTTTTCAGATGGTATTGCCGTTGCAGGACAAGGGATCATGATCCACAAGGATTTAGAGGGACAGATCCATCATATGGAGGATTTGAAGGATCGTAAAGTCTGCGTGCAATTGGGATCTGTCGGTGCTGAGATCGTCAAAGGAATACCCGGTGCTTCAATGGTAACCTTTAATACCATGCCTGAGGCTTATATGGAGCTTAAAAAGAAGGGATGTGATGCCGCAGTTACCGGAACCCCTGTTCATCAGTATTATTTGGCAAGTACCAATGATCAGGATCTGGTATATGTTAAGGAAAGCATAGTCAAGTCTGTGGAACTCGGGATCATTACTCGTAAAGGTAATGAAGATTTGATTAACAGATTAAATGAAGGAATAAGGAAACTTAAGGATTCAGGTGAGTATGCCAAACTGGAGAAAAAATGGCTTCCTGAATAATTTGTTTTATATTAAAAGAAGCGCTTCGGCGCTTTTTTTAACGTTCTGAATTTTTATAAAAAAAAACCGCTACAATTTGTAACGGCATTTTTGTTTTGGCTCCTCCTGCCGGACTCGAACCAGCGACA
>CABQMD010000194.1 GCA_902465145.1 uncultured Succinatimonas sp.
GATGAACACGGTCTTGACATCAATGCTATCGACGAAAAGGTACGTTTAAAGTCAGTATCTGCATTGAAGACTTTGATAGAGCATGCTGCAGAATGCGGTGCCGGCAATTTCGGAGTGATCTCAGGACGAGATACCGGTATTTTAGAAAAATCCGATGCCTTCAAGGCTCTTATCAAGAGTCTTACCGAACTTACCGAATTTGCAAAACAACATCATCAAAATCTGATTTTTGAGCCGGTGGAGAAATTTTCAGGACGCCGGGCTCTTTTGGGTAATACCGAAGAAACTTTGCAACTGTTGCAGATCTTAAAACCAGAGCTTCCGTCGCTTTATTGTTGCTATGACACCTCTCATGCAGCCTTAAACCGCGAGCTCTTGAATGAAGCTTTGGTAAATATGCAAAGCTTTATTGGTAATATCCATCTGTCAAATGCGGTACTTGATTTGCATGATCCTCTTTACGGCGATCTTCATTTGCGTCCCGGGTTGCCGGGTTTCCTTACTGCAAGGAAAGCAGAAAAGCTTTTGATGCGTGCTTATGAATTGGGACTTAATCTAAAGAACGGACTTATAGTATGCACTGAGCTTAGGCAGGAGACGTCGTGTCCTTCTGATCAAGAAGAGCAGGCATTTATTACCGCTACTGATTTTCTAAAACAGGTAATGCTCGAATTTAATTTGGATGTTTGAGTTAAGGTGCAAGTAAAACGAATTGAAAAGCCCGCATCAAGCGGGCCTTTCGTTTTTTAACTTAGTGCATGGTGGTCGGGGCAAGTATTTGCAGTGAGCAGATCTCGGAAGCCTGCTCACGATTTATATGCAACTCTTCATACTGCTTTAACGAACATACACGCCGTTGATATTCCTGCATTCTCATACGGGCTGTTTGCATCAGACGTGGTAATTCCGAATTGATCCCGTTCATGGTGTCCACAAGTTGTTGCTGAAGATCCATGATTTCGTTTAAATAGCGCGGCGAAACTTGAGCTTTTGAAACTACAGGTTCTTTTCCTCCTACAGCGTCCATTACCGTCATGGAACGGTCTGAACCTGAGTAAGTGAAGGCTACGCCGCTCATACGTGACGGAGAATTTTTAGGAATTTCAAACATTGAGTAGAACAAATCGCTGGTGTAGTTGCCGTCACTGTAGGCGCGCGAGAATTCTTCGGAATAATTAGGGTAAAGTCTGATCATAGCCAATGAATCTTCATCAAAGATGAAATCGTAGCTTTCTGCTGTTTTGTAGTCGGTACGAGCAACAGAGAAACCGTTGTCGGGGTTTTTTAAATCGCATACAAAGAAGGTCTGCTTGTCACCGTCATCACGTCCTGACCACAGTTTTCCCGCGCCTTCTGAGATCCCGTAATAGGCTGTCATCCCTCCGTGACCGTCGCCTTCGTACAGTCTCATGCTGTCACGATCTCCGTCTTTTGAAAAGATCATGAGCAACCCTAATTTATCTGCGTAACCGTTTTTACACTCACCGTGCCAGGTAATAGCAGGAGGCGTAGCCTGCTGTCCCTGGGTCCAGAGTTTTACCAGACATTTTTCTTTGATATTGGCAGGTTGCACGTAATTTATGTCCAAAGGGAATTTACCTGCGCCCAGATCTCTTTCGTATTCTGCCTCAAGTCTTTTATGATCCTGACTGCAGTATTCGTAAGAAGAAAGATCGGCTCTGATGCTGTTTGAAGATTGCTGACAGCCAGCAACCAATAAAGTTGCAAGTACCAGTAAAGTCGCTTTTTGCATAAATGGCTCCGTAAGCTTAAGCCTGAGGTTGATTCATCATCCCAAATACCAAGATCACGATGATAAAACAAAGGATAACTGCCAGTTTCTTTTTAAAGTCGGCTTTGCGTTGTTCTTTGGTTTTCCCTTTGATGTATTTGTTGTAGTAATTGAGTTTGATGTCTTCAGACGGCAAATGCGGATGTTTGGCTGCATCTATATTGCATTCAAGGAACATATTCTCATCGTTCTTCAATGACTCGGTATTCCAAGATGAGAGATCCTGATCAAAAGCTCTGGCTTTGTAAAAAGCATAAGACATATCCTTTACCTTGGAGGTATCCCATGAGGATATATCCTGATTAAAGCTTTCGCATTTATAGAACATGCCTTTCATAGATTCCACTTTGGAGGTATTGAAAGAGGATATGTCCTGATTGAATTTGCTACATGAGGCAAACATTACATCCATATTGGTAACGCTTGAAGTATCCCACATGGAGAGGTCATGATTGAATTTAACGCAACCTGCGAATGTACCCAACATTTTCTTGACATGGGAAGTATCCCACTTTTCAAGTCCGTCAAAGTCGGTGCGTTTGTTGGCCTGAACCTGATTATTGTTATATACGGCGAAGGCATAGGTGAGATCATCAAGATTTGAAATATCGATGTCTCCTAAATAAACATTGAAGCTGTTTATAAGTACGCGTAAAGCCAGAGCATCATTCGGTATTATTTTAAAAGTGACTTCGGGGCAGTTTAATGCAAAAGCATTGCAGGCATGCTCTCTTAGCTTATGGTAGTCCAAAAGACGTTCTGAGAGCACTTCCAAGATTTTGCTTTCTTCCTGATTGAAGATCTTGGCAAAACGCTCAGAAAGTTCGAAACCAAAATCGGCGGTTTTTATACATAAAGACTGTGCTTCTTTTCTGATTTTTACCGTAACCGAACTGATGACTGTCGGTTCTTTGGTGCTTGGAAAAACATCCTTATATGCTGATAAAAGCTCTTGTGAAGCTGAACTGGAGTCAAAATCAGCGCTAACCTTAAATGTTGCCGTGACCGTATTGTCATCGGTTTTATCAAAGGTATAGATCCCGCTTTTTTGCGGATCTGAGTTTTGGGG
>CABQMD010000195.1 GCA_902465145.1 uncultured Succinatimonas sp.
CATTGCTGCCGAAACATCGTTACCTTTTCTTGAATCTCAAAGTTTTATTCCGGATTACGTGATGACAATTGATGATCTCGCAGGCGGATATGCAGGAACCAGTTTCATGAAGGATATGAAAATATACCGTTCATGCACTTTGTTATATGCTCCTTGGTCAAATAAAAAAATTTGGAAGGAATACCTAGGACCGCGTTTTTACATTCCGTTTAAGAAAACATTTAAATATTTATCAAATTTTACAAAGGACGGTGACTGTCTTTGGTGCTCAGGCTCCGTGATGCATGCGCAGACAGCATTGGCTATAGCTTTAGGTGCAAAAAAAGTATTTTTAGCCGGAGTCGATCTTTGTTATGACGGTGAATACTCACACGTAGGACTAAAAAAAACGAACGATCCTTACATAAGCGGCGATACGCCATTTGAAATAATATGCAATGACGGAAAACTGCGCCCTACTCAGGGAAATTTCATGCTGTACTTAGAAGATCTGGAAGATTACATCTCTGCCCATTCTGAAGTTGAATTTCTCAATCTTGCAGAACACGGTGCAAGAATCAAAGGATGCACTTTTAAGATTTAAAAAGGGAAGTTTTTACAGTCAATTGCACGAACGTGTCAAAACTTAGTAAGTCCATTTATGCAAAAACCGGGGATATACCCCGGTTTTTTTATTTCATCTACAAAAGACTATCAGTCTTTTTTACCTGCAGCGGCAAAAGCTGCAGCCATAGCAGTGGTAGCAGGTTCAGAAGCTGCCTGCTGGTTGATTGACTCAAGAGCTTCCTTCTCTTCAGCCTCATCCTTGGCACGAATGGACAAGGAGAGCTGGTGAGTCTTACGATCAACGTTCATAAACTTAGCTTCGACGGTATCACCGACCTTGAGAACGGTTGAAACATCGTCAACACGATCACGGGAAACATCAGAAGCTCTGATGTAACCGACGACATTGTCAGCCAAAGTAACGACAGCACCGCGGGCATCAACTTCAGTCACAGTACCGGTAACGATGGAACCCTTGCGGTGTTCACCGACGTATTCGGCAAAAGGATCAGAAGAGATCTGCTTGAGACCTAAAGAAATGCGCTCACGCTCAGGATCTACCTGTAACACGACAGCGGTAAGCTCATCACCCTTCTTGAAGTTACGAACAGCTTCTTCGCCGTTCTGCTGCCAAGAAATATCGGAGAGATGCACCAAACCGTCAATACCGCCGTCAAGACCGATAAAGATACCGAAATCAGTAATGCTCTTGACCTTGCCGGTAACGTGCTCACCTTTGGAGTGGTTCTGAGCGAACTCAATCCAAGGATTAACACGGCACTGCTTGAGGCCTAAAGAAATACGACGACGCTCTTCGTCGATCTCAAGAACTTTAACTTTGACGCTCTCGCCTACGGAAACAACCTTTGAAGGCTGAATGTTCTTGTTGGTCCAATCCATCTCGGAGATGTGAACAAGACCTTCAACGCCATCAGCGATTTCAACGAAGCAACCGTAATCGGTAATATTGGTAACCTTACCTTCGATGTCGGTTCCCTTAGGGAAGCGAGCTGCGACATCAGTCCAAGGATCCGCACCCAATTGCTTGAGGCCCAATGAAACACGCTGACGCTCACGGTCAAACTTCAGAACCTTAACTTCAATCTCGTCGCCGACATTGACAATTTCAGAAGGATGTTTGACACGTTTCCAAGCCATATCGGTAATATGGAGCAAACCGTCTACGCCGCCCAAGTCGACGAAAGCACCGTAATCGGTAAGATTCTTAACGGTGCCCTTGACCACCTGACCTTCGGCCAAAGTGGACAGAACCTTTTCACGATCGGTGGAGTGCTCAGCTTCGATAACGGCACGACGAGAAACAACAACGTTGTTGCGCTTCTGATCAAGCTTGATAACCTTAAACTGAAGTTCTTTGCCCTCAAGAGGAGTAGTATCGCGTACGGGACGGGTATCTACCAAAGAGCCAGGAAGGAAGGCACGAATGCCGCCGAGCTGAACAGTGAAGCCGCCCTTAACCTTACCGTCGATAACACCGGTAACGATTTCCTTGTTATTGAAGGCATCTTCGAGTTTCTTCCAAGCTTCGTTACGCTTAGCCTTTTCACGGGAGAGAAGAGTAGCACCGTCGCCGGACTCAACTGATTCCAAGGCGACATCTACTTCGTCACCGACCTGAACTTCAAGTTCGCCCTGAGCATTCTTAAACTGCTCTTCAGGGATGGCGGACTCTGACTTCAAACCGGCATCAACGATCACAAAACCGTTGTCGATGGCTACTACTTTGCCCTTAACCATTGAACCAGGACGGGTTTCAACGTTCTTTAAGGACTCTTCAAAAAGTTCTGCAAATGATTCCATTTGATGGTGATTCTCAAAATTCCCTTTCGCATCCTGCTCCGGGGTGCTGATAAAATGCGCCCGCATCCGTGCCGGCGCCCTAGTCTTAAGACCGTAAATCAGTTCTGAAGCTTTCTTTCGATGATTTTCATCGCTTTATTAAAAACTTCATCTATATTCAGATTAGACGAATCGATGATCACTGCATCTTCAGCAGGCTTTAACGGAGCCACGATACGGTTACGATCGCGATCATCCCTTTCACATATCTCTTTTAAAATTGCTTCAAAATCTGCTTCTTTACCGCCGGCTTTTAACTGAGCAACTCGTCTTTTTGCCCTAATTTCTGCAGCGGCATCTAAAAAAATCTTTACCTGTGCATCTGGAAACACGGTAGTTCCCATATCGCGACCGTCGGCAACCAATCCTGGTTCAACTCTGAAGTCGCGTTGGCGTTGCAACAATGCTTTGCGTACCGAAGGAAACTGCG
>CABQMD010000196.1 GCA_902465145.1 uncultured Succinatimonas sp.
TAAAGCGAGCGTTAAACGAAAAAGATCGTCCTGCCATCGTGGATGTCATTACCGATACCAATGCCATAGTTTTGCCGTGGCAACGTGCCGACGGTTCAATGGTTGAAATGATTTTGGATGAGGAGAAATGATATGCGCCACGTGGTTTCCATCCTTATAGAAAATGAAGCCGGAGCTCTTTCCCGCGTCGTAGGATTGTTTTCTCAGCGCGGTTACAATATTGAAAGTCTTACGGTGGCACCTACCGACGATCCTACTCTGTCACGCTGCACCATACTGACATTGGGGGATGAAGAAGTTATTGAGCAAATCACCAAACAATTGCATAAGCTTGTATGCGTGCTGAGGGTAAGTGCGATAAACGACGAGCCCGAAGGAGGCATGGAGCGAGAACTGGTGCTGATTAAAGTTCCGACTCCCAATCGTAACGTACGAGAGGATGTAAAGTCGCTTGCCGACATTTACGGTGCCAAAATCATTGATGTCAGTGCCGAAATTTTGACTTTGCAATATGTGGGATCGTCTCAGGAAGTTGACAATTTCTGTTCAACTGTAGTCAAACTTGCAGATGTACTGGAAGTGGTGAGATCAGGTGTGCTCGGCGTTGCCAAGGGCAACCATTACCTGCATAACTGAGTTGTAACCGTGTCTGCCTAAAGGGCAGGTACGGTTTTGTTTTTTTATGGGGAACGGTATTTGCATCACATCGCTTGTAAAATTAACGTTCGATACGATATTCAGATTTAAGCTATGGCATTTTTTGGCGGAGTAAAAAACAGAGTAAACACAGTGCTGGGAACTTTACTTGGCAAGGCCAAAGCCAATTCTAAAGTTGCCCGCGGACTGGCTGTAGGTTCCACGGCATATCGCAAAGCCGCTGCCTTAAAGTTGGGAACTCCGCTTTTGGTTCTGGCGTGTCTTTCCATGATCACGCTGCCGCTGCCTCCGGTGTTGCTTGATATTCTGTTTTCTTTTAATATCGCGCTGTCCATGGTGGTGTTGCTGGTGGCAATTTACGCCAAACGTCCTCTGGATTTCGGATCTTTCCCTACGGTTTTGCTTCTAACTACCATCTTAAGACTGTCGTTGAACGTCGCTTCCACCCGCGTGATCCTGCTTAACGGGCAAAACGGTACGGCAGCTGCCGGGCACGTGATTGAATCTTTCGGCAACGTGGTCATGGGAGGCAGTTATACCGTAGGCATTATTGTATTTTCCATTTTGGTCATCATCAATTTCGTGGTGGTAACCAAGGGCGCAGGACGTATTGCAGAGGTTTCGGCACGTTTTACTCTAGATGCAATGCCGGGAAAGCAGATGGCCATAGATGCCGATTTAAATGCCGGGATCATCAATCAGGATCAGGCACGCGAGCGGCGTTTGGAGGTTACGGCGGAAGCTGATTTTTACGGATCCATGGACGGTGCTTCAAAATTCGTCAAGGGCGATGCCATAGCAGGTGTATTGATTCTGTTCATAAACCTTTTAGGCGGAATGATCATCGGAGTGTTTCAGTACGGTATGAGTATGGCCGACAGTGCTCATATATTCACCATTTTGTCCATAGGCGACGGTCTGGTAGCTCAGATCCCTTCTTTACTTTTGTCCGTGGCTTCGGCCATCATCGTGACCCGTCAAAGCGGACAGAAAAAAGAGATGGGTGCGCAGGTTGCAGGAGAGATCTTAGGACAGCCCAAAGTTTTGTATATCGTGGCGGTGATCCTGGCGGTGATGGGAATAGTACCCGGCATGCCGCATTTTGCCTTCGGAATGCTTGCTTTAATCAGTTTTGCCTGCGGAAAGTTCATAGAAAAACGTCAGGAAAACATAAAAGCCGAGGCTTTGAAGGTTCCTACTAAAGAGCAGATGGAAGCTCAGGGCGGACGCTCAGAGCAAAGAGAATTGTCCTGGGACGACGTAAACGAAGTGGACGTGGTAGGGCTTGAAGTTGGATATCGTCTCATCCCTCTTGTTGATAAAAAGCAAAACGGAGAACTTTTAAGCCGTATTAAAGGCGTGCGTAAAAAGCTTTCGCAGGATCTTGGGTTTTTGGTACCGCCTGTACATATAAGAGACAATCTGGATCTGGCTCCCGGCGCTTACCGCATTACGCTTATGGGGGTTACCTTCGGTGAAGCCGAAGTGCAGATCGACCGCGATATGGCCATAGATCCCGGGCAGGTGTTCGGTAAGATCGAGGGACTTGCCACCAAAGATCCCGCTTTCGGTCTGGATGCCGTATGGATTGCCAAAAACGATAACGACAAGGCTTTAAGCCTTGGCTATACCGTGGTGGACTGTCCTACGGTGATAGCTACGCATTTATCGCAAATCCTTGCCAATAATTGTGCGTCATTGCTCGGTCAGGAAGAGGTACAGAATATTTTAAACATCGTGGCAAAAAATCAGCCTAAACTCGTAAACGGACTGGTACCGTCGGTGGTGAGCTTGGGGCTTTTGACACATATATTGCAAAGTCTGCTTCAAGAAGGTGTACCGGTACGGGATATGCGTACCATACTTGAAACTTTGGTACAGTATGCACCGCGTTCTCAGGATCCTGAAGTTCTGACCGCCGCCTGTCGCATAGGCTTAAGACGCCTTATCCTTCAAGATGTCGCAGGAGACGAGAAGATCATCCCGGTGATCACTTTAGCTCCCGATCTTGAAAAAGTACTGACCAAGTCTTTAGAAAGCGGCGGCTCGTCAGGTATCGGTATTGAGCCGGGACTTGCCGACAGACTGCAGAAATCTCTTGCCGAAAGCTCTGCTGATCAGGAAATGAAGGGCGAGCCATCCATCCTTTTGACTTCCGGAGTGCTG
>CABQMD010000197.1 GCA_902465145.1 uncultured Succinatimonas sp.
TCGGCGCATTATATCAGTAATCAATGCAATTTTTACAAATAAAATGCATAAAAAAGCCGCTTGTGCATTTTATTGCCGGACTATTTAAACATCAATTAGCCGTTAATGTCCCCTTTACAAAGAAAAACTCATTTTTTGTCAGCCATGATCACCCTGTTTCTTCCTTGTCTCTTTGCCTCGTACAGAGCGACGTCAGCCTGCGCTATCAAAGAGGAAACCGAAACGCCAACATCTGAAGTCACTACCTGAGAACATCCTATACTGATTGTAAGCAGACCGGTATCGTTTGCCGAATTCGGAACATGCAGTGCGCGCACTCTTTCCAGCAGTCTTTCTGCAATAGGTCGGCGCATGCGACTTTCAATTTCCTGAACCACAATTACGAACTCTTCACCGCCGAAACGGAAAACGCGATCGGCATTCTTTTCAGACAGAGAATTTGACAGCGTCGCCGCAATTAATTTCAAAATGTAATCGCCGTACTGATGACCGCGCTCATCATTAAAATTCTTAAAGTGATCGATATCCACCATCATGATGCACAAGCCTACCGGCACTATAGCATTTCTGGCTATAAATGCCTCCAAGGCGCGACGGTTTAAGACTCCCGTTAATTCGTCCTTCATAGATACGTCCAAAAGACGCATATAGTTTTTATTACTGTTACGAGCTTCAACATGTGACTGATATAAGTCATCAAAAACTTTCGGCAACATACTAAAAATATCGTCAATTTCCACTATGCGCGAAGAAGGAAATGAACGGGGACGATGTAACCTAGAATGCGAAATTTTAATCATTCTGGCAATAATAGCCATAGGAGCGCTGATATAACGATTAATAAGCAGATAAGATACTGCTAACTGCACGGTCAATGCCAGCAAACAGAAGAACACCACGATTTCAGTGTTATTCGACTTGCTTTTTATGGAACTCAGTTTTCTTATTAGCTTGGCATTGGCCATGTTGGCATTTTTAAGTACCATTGAATTTAACTGATTTCTAAAGTAGTCGTATACGATATTAAATTCTGACAACTCATGCTGAAAATCGACCAAATTCAACATTAAGGTCCGATAATTTTCCTCATACTCCTGACACGAACGCATTAAATCACGATTTTCATTGAGCCGACATTTCGTCAAAAAAGGCAAGGCACTATTTTTTAATAGATCAAGTTCACTGTCACTCAAGCCGCTGCGTCCTGAGAAACTGGTTGAAAAATGCTGGATCCAGCCTATAAGAGCATCTTGCTCTTTTTTATTCTGCTCAGAATTTTTAGACACGACCGTTCCAAAATATACGAGATTAGCAACCTTCTCAATCAGCTTTTCGCGCAAACCTTCAAGTTTTAAACGTTTATACCAAAAGATTTGCAACTGTCTGAGCATCTCCGCATTGTCATAGTCATAGCTTGAAAAAAAATTTCCGTCCAAATCCACCAAAATAGCCTGTGCATTGTTAAAAGAGTTTTTGGCAGACGCAAAATTCGACGTTTCCCGTATATTGTCCGTAAGAAAACGCAACGAATCTATATTGATAAAAGTTTTTTGACTTTGACTTAAATAAGGGCATACCTCAACTTCAATACGATCTGAGGACAGCGAAAAACTTCTGAATTCGTTAAAAAAGAAAAAAAACATGCAGGCGACAACTAGCAGTATTAAAGCAAAAACCGCCAATACAAAGTTTTTGATCTTAAAACGACTTTTATTCTTACGTTCAGGCTCTGACTCTAAGGAAAAAACATCAGCCATAATTTTCTCCTATAACCCGTTTTCCACGTTCGGCATATATTCAAGGGACAAACGGTATAGAGTTCCATCCTTTTTAAACTTATCCAACACTTTGTTCAACTCTGTCTTTAAAGATAATCTTCCCTGCGGGAGTACTATACGCACATCGGAAAATTTGCGCTTTTGGTTAAACTTATCAGAACAAAGATAGAATATCGGTTTCCATCTGCGCAACATGCTGTATGCAGAAAGATTATCAAGATACAGAGCATCCACGTCACCGCGCTCCAAAGCCTTAAACATTTCCTCATAGCTTCCGTACAGCGTGCGGTAAGCTATCTGTCTGAAGTTACGTTCCCGAGCTAAGATCTCCGCTTCACCTGAAGCCGTTTTAACCCCGAAATTATAATTTGAAAGATCCGATGCCGAGGAAAAATTGAGATTGTAATTTGCCGACACGATCACAGGATAGGTTTTGATGAAATAATCGGTGTACTCAAACGCCCGTTCGGAATCACGGTTTAACTCAAAAGCTCCGACTACGAAGTCAACGTTGCCGTGAAAAAGCTTCATATTAAGATCTTGATAATTGCCGTAAACGTAATGGCATTGTGCTCCTAAGCTTTGACACAAATTCTCTGCCACGCTTTGAGCAAAACCTACATACTTTTTCGTTTCTGAGGAAAAACGAACATACGGCTCATGATGTTCCGGCAAACCTACGATAAAGGTGACGTTTTGGGCAATTGCCTGAGTATTTGTACCGAAACAAAAAACAAAAGCAAACAACAATCCTCCCCCAAAAATACTTTTTTTGAAGAATTCGAAGAAAATGCTGCATTTTGAAACAATTTTCTTTATTCTCAGCAATTCCATTTTCTAATTTTTATCCGCTTTTACCTTGTTTCGACTGCAACTTATAAAGAACCGCCGGTTACATTTGGTAAGATCCGGTGCTGATACTTTTACACGCAGACTCTTTCATATTCTACCAGATCAGTGTCGTAATACTTCTGATTTAGCTTTACAGCGGACAGTGATCAGTATTTTTTACGAATAAACTAAGTCTTTGATATACGATCAGT
>CABQMD010000198.1 GCA_902465145.1 uncultured Succinatimonas sp.
CCCGAAGAGATATTCAAATACGTGAGCCAAATCAAAATCGCGCTTTTGCCTGTCAGGAACTTCAAAATCTTCACAGTGCAAATTAAGATCTTTTAATTTCTGCGCAATTTCAGCACGCATCATAAACATGGTGCCGGCAACAAAATAAAAACTCTCCTGAGGATAAGGCGTTAAGTTTAAGCTTTTTAAAAGATCGCTTGCCTGTCTTAAAACAAAGCTATTGAAATCACCGCGTTTTACCACTTTTTGGATCAAGCTGTAATTACCTGCCATCCCAAGGCTTGGATCCTGAGCAAAAGCATTAATACATTTAAGAAAATTATCCTTTGAACTTACTAATGACAGTAACAGCTCACGCCATCTTGAACCGCTTACATCCACAATCCCGTTGACAGTTGTAAGCGGCAAAACATTACGCTTTGAATGCAGTTTTAAAACAAAATCGTAATTGCTTAAATCGTAATGCGACAAAGCCTCAAGGAACGGTCCCACGTCAAAACCGCGGTTTAATACCGTCAACATCAAGACCTCGGGCTTAAAAGCTTTGATCTTATCTTCAAGCGCAGTATCATGCTTAACCAAAGTAACGCAAAGATCCCAGTGCGTACCCTGCAGATTTTCAAGACAGTTACGTAACTGAGACCACATTTCGTGGTAATAAAGATGCACGTGCACCAGAATACGTCCTTTAAAACAGGACGCATTCTCAATGACGACATCGCCTGAAGGCATCTTTAGATCCAAAACTTCAGTTATTAAAATTAGCCTTCACCTCAAGATCCAAATTTACGCGGGAGATCTTCATGCGCTCGGGCAAACGCGGTTCCATCTCTTTCCATATATCGCCTGCTTTAAGCTTTAAAAGAGGATGCACGAGATCAGGATCCAATTCGCACAAAGGACAAAGTACGAAAGGATAATCCTGGATGTCATGGCGCGGAAGTTTACACGGTTTGGTGGTAACGGTCTCTCCGTAAACTAAAATATCGACGTCCAAACGGCGTTTTACCCCGAAGTTGGTACCGTTATAGATCATAGGCTCTGATCCTGCGGCATCTTCTATGGCGGTGATGGCCTTAAAGAGATCATCAAGGCTCATTTCCACGTCACCGCCTACAACCATGTTGTAATACCCAGGCTCTGCTGCACGCACTGCATTACTGGCCCATACCGAAGAAACCTGATAATTGGCTGTGAAGAGCTTTTCAAGCTCAGCTTTTGCAAAGCGCAAAGCATTCTCACGGTTTAAATTCGAACCTACGCCAAGATAAACCATGGTGATCCTTCTTTTAATTACTACGAGGGATAAAGAAAAGCTGCAAGCCTCTTTATACTCTTTTTCTGAAAAGCTCGATCCCCGCACCGCGGGCACCGGGCACAGCCGAACTCTTCATGAGTTTAAGCGTGATCTCACTTACTTTAAACTCGTTGAAAATCATTTGGCAAAGCTCTTGGCCCAATTCCTCCAAAAGCCCGGCCTTTCTTTGCCTTGCAAAGACCTTGATCCGCTCTGCAAGCGCAAAATAATCTACGGTGTCAGAGACCTTGCCGCTTAAAGCCGCTTTGCTTAAATCACAGCACAGGCTTACGTCTACGTGCAGTTTCTGCTCTTTGACACGCTCTTCTTTTAAGATCCCGATGATACAGTCAAAAGCGAGATCTTCTATAAGTATTCTATCCATCACAAAGCTTTAAGTGAGGTCAAAGGCCAGCGCGGGTGCACTTTCACCGTATAATCGCCGATTTTCCCCGCTTTGAAACGCTGCATGCCAGCATAGGCTATCATGGCACCGTTATCGGTACAAAATTCCCGACGGGCAAAGAAGATCTCACCGTGCATTTTTTGCATGAGCTGCTGCAAAGCATTTCTGATGTCGGTATTGGCACTGACGCCCCCTGCAACCACCAGACGTTTCATTCCGGTCTGCTTTAAAGCTCGCTCGCATTTATGTTTTAACGTATCTGCCACCGCCTCGGTAAACCCGAGTGCAATATCTGCACGTTTTTCATCAAGATCGTCTTTATGTTCAAGACAAGCATTCAAAACTGCTGTTTTAAGTCCTGCAAAGCTGAAATCACAGCCCGGATTTTTCAACATGGGACGCGGGAAGGCAAAGCCCCCCGAATGACCTTTTTTGGCCAATTTTTCAAGCTCGGGACCGCCTGGGTACGGGATCCCCAAAAGTTTAGCCGTTTTGTCAAAAGCCTCACCGGCGGCATCATCGATGCTCTGTCCCAAAAGCTCGTATGATCCCGGGCGCTCCACCTTAATAAGCATGGTGTGACCGCCTGAAATTAACAAAGCTACGAAGGGAAATACTGGCTTGGGATCTTCAAGCATGGGAGCTAAAAGATGTCCTTCCATATGATGTACCGGGACTGCTGGCAGATCCAAAGCTTTGGCATAAGCCACCGCTCCCATCGCTCCCGTCAGCAACGCTCCTATAAGCCCCGGGCCTGCAGTATAGGCTACGGCACACAAATCTTTTGGAGTAATCGAGGCTTTTTCAAGTGCCAGCTTTATAAGAGGCACCACTCTTTTGATGTGATCACGACTTGCAAGCTCCGGTACCACTCCGCCGTATTCTGCGTGCATGGCTATCTGAGTGTGCAATACATGCGACAAAAGACCTTTTTCATCGTCATATACAGCCACGCCGGTTTCGTCGCAGGAACTTTCTATTCCCAAGATCCGCATCTTTAAAGCCTCTGAGTATCAAGCTCTGTCTTATCTTTGCCGAGCATCTTAAAAAGCACAAAACAAAGACAAGCTCCAAAAATCATCAAACAAGGGATCATTTTAGCAAAATTCCG
>CABQMD010000199.1 GCA_902465145.1 uncultured Succinatimonas sp.
ATTTTGTTAATCAATTATTTGTTTTAAAAGGACATTACCCCCCCCCATTGAAATTCAATCCGCAGTAATACCTCGGTTCGTAGATGAGGCGGCCATGAACATAACAGTCAAATTGGGACTATTTCGCAATGAGGATCGTCGTCCTTGGGATTGCGTTAAAAAGATCCTTAAAGATCAGAATATCAATCTTGAGATCCAGATGTTCAATTCTCGTGATGTACTTAATCTTGCGTTAAATGCCGGCATGATCGATATGAATGCCTATCAGACTGCAGAAGATCTCAACAGGGAAAATCATGAACACGGCTATGATCTTGTAGTTCTGGCACCAATTTTCATTGAGCTGATGGGCCTTTTTTCAAAAAAAATCAAACCGGAGTGCGAATTACCGGAACAAAGCCTTCTGATGTTGCCGCAGGATCCGTTCAAACTTGCAAGAGCATTGGGAATATTGAAAGTTTATGATCTGATAAAACTAAGAGAGGTTCCGCCTGCTCATGTACAAATATCCGACATCATCTCCAACCCATTACATCTGCGTTTTGACACCTGCGACAGTGAAGATGCAGTAAAAATGCTCGATGATGCAGATGTCGCGGCCGTATTCTTAAACGGTAACACAGCCGCAGAACAAAGAAAGTTATACAACCTCAAATGCATATGCAGTGAACGCAAAAATATAGAACAAATTCCTGACTACCCTTTTGTAAAAGTTTTAGCCGTACGTCGTAAAGATTTTCACGATCCTGCTTATGCCGAACTCTTACATGCTTTCAGATCAGAAGAAACCCAAAACTTAATCGGTAAATTACAACTTGGCGTAGGCATACAGAGTTTCTACTGAAAATATTCAGCTTAATTTTATTAAAATTAATATAAATATCAGTTAATTAAATCGCTTTTTTATTTTTTATTGACTTTTAAAAAAATTATCTTATAATGAACCCCGTTTTCACGACGTAACTCGTAAAACATTAAAACTTGGGGCCATAGCTCAGTTGGCAGAGCGCTTGCATGGCATGCAAGAGGTCGACGGTTCGATCCCGTTTGGCTCCACCAGTTTAAATCCTTCTGGGGGATTAGCTCAGTTGGTAGAGCACCTGCTTTGCAAGCAGGGGGTCATCGGTTCGACTCCGTTATCCTCCACCACTCCTCATTTGCATTTTTTGAAAATGCATCTCAATCGGTAAAGTTCTCTCGTATCTCCTCCAGAATACGTGTTAGCTCGGCGTTTCTTTAAAAATTTACATACATTTCCGTTTTTTTTATTATTACGGCATCTCAAGCATATTTGCTATACTTATCCATTGACACTACGGAATACTTCACCAATTACCTTTTTTTCAGGTTTAAAAATGCGTCTTAAATTAACAGTTCTATCGTTTGCCTTAGCAAGCTTGTTCTGTGCTCAGGCTCAGGCCACCGATTTAATGGACATATACAAAGAAGCCTATGTACAGGATCCGGTAGTACACAAATTAAAAGCCGCCCGCGACAGCGCTTTTGCTCAGGTTGACGAAGCTACTGCAGCTCTGTTGCCTAAGGTAGACGTTAACGGTTCCTTTACCGCCACCAGAACCAATGAAAACGGCGGAGTAAATGCAAACAATCGCGCAACAAAAGCCAATGTATCTTTATCTCAGCTTATTTGGTCTCACGGAACCTGGCTTAACCGTTCCATTGCAGAAAAAAATGCGGAAAAAAGCGAACTTGCTTACAAAGACGCTCTGCAAAAACTTATAGTCAGAGTTTCCGACGCATACTTCAACGTACTAAATGCCGCCGATGCCTTATCCTATAATCAGGCCAATAATAAGGCTCTGAAGAATCAGCTTGACGAAGCCGTACGCCGTTTGCAGGTAGGACTTATCGCCGAAACCGACAAACTTGAAGCTCAGGCAGCCTATGATCTTTCCACGGCATCGGTGATTGCCGCACAAAATACCCTCGTCAATTCATATGAACAATTGCGCGCTCTGATAGGTCGCTCAGTTTCCATAGAAGAACTTGCCTCTTTGGATACCTCGCGCTTTAGTACCCCGGCAGTTCCCAATTCGCTTAAGCAATTGTTAAAAGAGGCAGAAGGAAACAATCTTACTTTGCAACAGGCGGTCGTTGACCGTGACATTGCCAGAGATGCCATCACTCTTGCCAAAAGCGGACACGAGCCAACCGTATCGTTAAATGCTCAGGCAGGTACCGGTTATACCCGTTACGACACGGAAATATCAGGATCCACGCAACAAAACGGCAATGCCTGGAGTCAGTCTTTGGGTATAGGTGTTAACATTCCTATTTATCACGGAGGGGCTACCTCAGCTCAGGTTGATCAGGCTCAGGCTGATTACGTAGCGGCTTCGCAGGCTTTGGAGCAAAGCCATCGTACTTTGATAAGCGACGTCAGCAACGGTTACAACAATGTAAATGCGGCTATAAGTTCAGTTCGTGCTTTTGAACTTTCGGTAAAATCGGCATCATCAGCTTTGGATGCCACCAGCGCAGGCTATGAAGTCGGTACCAGAACCATGACCGACGTTCTTGATGCAACCCAAAAGCTCTACAATGCCATGCAAAATGCAGCTGCGGCCCGTTACAACTACATACTGTCACGACTTAACCTTAAATACACCCGCGGAAGTTTGAACGTCGAAGATCTGAAGACTGTAAACAGCGGTTTACGTTAAGCTCTCTAGGTCACGGTTCTAAAAAAAACAAGCGATCCATAATTTCAACGTGACGGATCGCTTTTTTTGTCTACAATTTGTAAAAATTTTAGGAGATACACAATTATGGATATCAGATATTCATG
>CABQMD010000200.1 GCA_902465145.1 uncultured Succinatimonas sp.
CTCCCTGCAGTTCCATTTTAAACAGCACTTTCACAAGCGGCATTTCTACTTCATCAAAGGCTTTTAAAAGCACCGGTTTTGCTTTCAGCATGGGTAAAAGTCTGTCGTACAGTCTGAACGTTACCTCAGCATCTTCTCCTGCATATTTACATGCCTGCTCCAAAGGAACCTGCGAAAAAACCAGACGTTTCTTCCCTTTTCCGGTAACCTCGTCATAGCTTATATCCTGATAATTCAGATAAGAAAGCGCCAACTCATCCATTGACACGCCCTGTGACGAGTCCAAAAGATGCGCCATCACCATGGTGTCTGCATATACATTTTCCAGTTTCAGACCGTGACGGGCCAACACTAACATATCGTACTTAATGTTATGGCCGACAATCTTTACTTTATTGCCGTTTAATACCGAATCAAGACGCTCTAAAACATCCTCTCTGGATAACTGACTCGGGACCCCCAAATAATCATGTGACAAAGGTATATAACAGGTATGACCTGCCTTTGAACACAATGAAATTCCGACAAGAGCAGCTTCTTCGGTTCTAAGTGAAGTTGTTTCTGTATCAAGAGCGACCAATCCTCTGTTTTTGGCGCACTCAAGCTCGTCATTAAGTGTTTTTATATCAAGAACAAGTCTACTTACTGTTTTCAAACTTTCAAAAGTATCTGGAGCTTCAGAAAGTGCCTTTTGTTCCGTTTTGGGCCCAACTTTATTTACATCTGCCCCCAAGATGGAAGAATTGAGTGATCTCTGCATGAGTTCATCATGCAATTTGCGAAACTCCAAAGTTTCATACAAAGACAACAAAGATTGTATATCTGCTACCGGAGGTTGTACATCTTCGATGCCCAGAGGCAATTCCACATTTCTTCTTATACGGGCCAATTCATAAGAAAGCCTGATATTATTTATTTCAGCTTCATATTTTTCTTTAAAAGTTTTGGCTCCGCGAAATGAAAGAGATGAAATCTCTGCACGTCTTGCATAGATCTCCTCAATTCCGCCCAAACCGTTAATAAGCGCACATGCAGTTTTATCACCGCATCCGGCCATACCGGGGATGTTGTCAGAAGCATCGCCTTTTAACGCCAAAAGATCGATTATATGTTCAGGACCGACACCGTATTTTTCCTTCACTGCTTCAATGTCATATGATTTGTCATTCATGGTATCGAGCAAAGTAGTTTTGTCGGTAACCAATTGCGCCAAATCTTTATCACCTGTACAGATCACCGTGCGTAAATTTTTTTCCTCGGCCTTTAAAGCATAAGTTCCCAATACATCATCAGCCTCAACACCGGTAACGCTCACAAAAGGAAGTCCCAACCCCTTAACCAAGGCCGTTACGTATTCAAGTTGCACTTTCAGTTCATCAGGCATCGGAGGACGATTAGCTTTATATTCTTTGTACAGTTCGGCCCTGAAACTTTTACCTTTGGCATCAAATACTGCGATGATGCGAGCTTTTCCCGCCATAGAAATAATGCGTCGTAGCATGTTAGTCATCAATAGCGTTACCCCTGTTGGAATGCCGCTTTTAGTGGTAAAACCGCCTTTGGCTGCGTAATACGCTCTGTAAAGAAAAGATGATCCGTCAATCAGGATCAGATCCGCGTCGTCTCTCATTTGCAAACATGCCCGTTTTCAAAACTTAAACTCAAATACACCAAATTTTAAGCATCTTCACCGATTGTACTTTTACTCATCTGTATTGAAAAGCGTACAATGTGCCCTGCTGGTTTATTCTCCGGCAGGATCTTTTTTTCTAATCTAATTTCACTGAAACGAAAATCATGAACGATATTTCTTTCCCTTTAAAAAAGCTTTGGTTTTTCCACATCTTCGTCATAGTACTAAGTAACTATGCCGTGCAGATCCCCTTATCTTTATTCGGGATCAACACTACGGTCGGAACCTTTACCTACCCGTTCATTTTTCTGGCAACAGATCTCACTACAAGGATCTACGGTCAGCACCGTGCCCGCAGGATCGTTCTTTTTGCAATGATCCCTGCCCTTATTTTGTCATACATAGTAGGTACCTTGTTTGAACAGGGGCAATGGCAAGGACTCACCGCACTTGAAAATTTCAGCGTGTTCGTTTTCCGTATTGCCCTTGCATCATTTTCTGCTTACGTATTAGGACAACTTGCAGATATTCTGGTGTTTCAACGTCTGCGCCGCCTTCCCAAATGGTGGCCGGCACCGACGGCCTCCGGGATCCTCGGGAACCTGCTCGACACTTATGTTTTCTTTGCCGTAGCCTTTATGGCATGTCCAGTTCCCTTCATGGCAGAGCATTGGTTTGAACTTGCAACTTTTGATTACACCGTAAAACTTTGTGCCAATCTCCTGCTGTTTGTGCCGGCATACGGTGCCGTACTGGCATATTTAAGCAAATGCGTATTCAAACGCCCTTTGACAGTTTTGCCGTAATTGACGAAAAACTATCTCATCACGGCGTTGATTAACAACGCTGTGATAGTATCGTATCTGAAAAGTCGGGATTCATTCTTCGTCCTTTTGACGGTTAAACGATCCTTTTTTCGTCAGACTGTCGCCAATGATGAGGTGGATACCGTTAGAAATATTCAATTACGGAGCTTTAAATGAGTAAAGTACTGCATCTTAACGACAGTGATTTCGAAAACGAAGTTATAAATTCCGATGTTCCCGTATTGGTGGACTTTTGGGCCACTTGGTGCGGTCCCTGCAAAATGATCGCACCGAGCCTTGACGAACTTTCAGAAGAAATGCCTAACGTTAAATTCGTCAAAATTGATATCGATAAAAACTCCGGCTATGC
>CABQMD010000201.1 GCA_902465145.1 uncultured Succinatimonas sp.
TCCTATCTTAAAGATACGAATTGGGATCGCGAGCACTCTTATTTCATAGGTGATCGCGACAGCGACGTACAGATGGGCGCCAACATGGGTATAGGTTCACTGCGTTATAACCGCAATGAACTAAACTGGAACGCGATCGCCGAGAAAATCTGCGGAGCTCACCGTACCGCCGTCGTAGAACGCGTAACGCGTGAAACCAAGATCCGCATCGCAGTTGATCTTGACGATCCCACAGCAGTTTTGATACTGGCATGGGCTTTTTTGATCACATGCTCGATCAGATAGCCACTCACGGCGGGATCTCGATTGAAGCAAGGGTAGAAGGCGATCTAGATGTAGACGAGCATCATTCCATCGAAGATACCGGCATTGCCTTAGGAGAAGCCATTCTCAAAGCTTTGGGCGATAAACGCGGCATAGGTCGTTTCGGTTTTGTGCTGCCCATGGACGAAGTCTACGCCGAAGTGTTTCAAAACAAGCTGAACGAAGACGGCGTAACCGTAGCTTTGGACATCTCAGGCCGCCCCCACTGTGAATTTACCTTTGACGGTGAGTTCACCCGTGATCATGCAGGTCAGATGCCTGCACAGATGGTGCCGCACTTTTTCGAATCTTTGGCAGTAGCCATGGGACTTACGTTGCACCTTAAGGTAAGCTCAGGAAATTGTCATCATCAGATAGAAGCTTTGTTCAAAGCCTTCGGACGCGCCTTAAGACAGGCTCTTGCCCGCAACGGTCATGAACTGCCTTCGTCAAAAGGCAAGCTTTAGGAGATTTTATGACCATGGCCATGCCGAAAACCGCCATCATCGATACCGGCTCTGCCAACTTAAACTCAGTGATTCAGGCTTTAAAAAGATTAGGCTGTGATCCTAAGGTAAGTTGCGATGCCTCGGAGCTTGCCACATGCGATCGCCTGATCTTTCCGGGAGTCGGTGCCGCCGCTTCCGTAATGCAAGGAATTGCAGAACGCAGACTTGCAGATTTCATCACCTCTGCCTCAGTTCCGCTTTTGGGGATCTGTCTTGGCATGCAGGTTTTGGGATCCTCCTCTGAGGAAACGGAATACGGTTCAAAAGAGCCTCTGGTTAAAACCTTAGATTTGGTCAAAGAGCGCGTATTAAAGTTAAATTCCTGCGGTCAGCATCTGCCGCATATGGGTTGGAACACGGTACATCACGGTGATCATCCGCTTTTTGAAGGCATACGCGACGAAGCTTATTTCTATTTTGATCACAGTTATGCCATGGAGCTTGGCGATTGCACCATAGGTAAAACCACTTATGGTACTACCTTTACCTCGGCTCTTTGTCGTGATCATTTCATGGGAGTACAGTTCCATCCGGAAAAATCCGGTGATGCAGGCTCGCTCCTTTTACAAAACTTTTTAAAGAACTTCTGAGGACAGATCATGATCATTCCCGCACTGGATCTTTTAGGAGGCAAAATCGTACGCCTAAAGCAGGGTGACTACTCGCGTACCACTTATTTTGATGCCGATCCTGTAAAAAAGATCTTGGATGCTGCCAACCAGGGAGCACAGCTTATCCACATCGTGGATTTGGAAGGAGCCCGTGATCCTATGAAACGTCAGCGTGCGCTGATAGCCCAACTGGTACGCTCATCCCCCCTACCCATAGAAACCGGCGGCGGCATACGCTCCGACTTCGACATAGAAAATCTTTTGTCATTGGGAGTTGCGCGTGTGGTAGTGGGATCTGCTGCCGTTTCCTCCCCCGAACTGGTACGCGGCTGGCTAAGACGTTTCGGTGCCGAGCATTTCGTTCTGGCTTTGGACGTAAACTTAAAAGACGGTTTGCCCTTTGTGGCCACTCACGGTTGGATGAAAGACTCCGGCATAACCTTGGATTCGGTACTAAAAGGATTTTTGCCCTACGGGATAAAACACATACTCGTTACCGACATCAGCCGTGACGGGATGATGCAGGGAGCCAACTGCACGCTCTACGAGCATCTAGCCAAATGCTATCCTTCTCTTGACATCATCGCTTCAGGCGGGATCTCTTCTTTAGATGACATACGCGCAGTGGCAAAAGCCGGCGCGACTTCCGCCGTTGCCGGTAGAGCTCTGCTTGAAGGACGTTTCAGCGTCGAGGAGGCCGTAGCATGCTGGCCAAACGCATAATTCCCTGCCTTGACGTACGCGACGGCGTAGTGGTCAAAGGCGTGCAGTTTCGCAATCACGAAGTAATGGGATCGATTGCAGATCTTGCCCGTCGCTATGCTCAAGAAGGCGCGGACGAACTGGTGTTCTACGATATTACGGCATCTTCAGACGGACGGCGCGTAGATAAATCCTGGGTGGCAAAAGTTGCCGAGATCATCAATATACCTTTTGCCGTTGCAGGCGGCATACGCTCTGTAGAGGACGCGCATACCATCCTCTCCTACGGCGCAGACAAGATCTCGATAAACTCACCTGCCCTTGAAAATCCGGATCTCATCACCGCTCTTGCGGACAAATTCGGAGTTTCCTGCGTAGTAATAGGTATAGATTCTTACTACGACGCCCAAAAGAACGACTATTTCGTAAAACAATACACCGGTGACGTAAAGCGTACCGTGACTACTTCATGGCGCACGCTCGACTGGGTTTTGGAAGTGCAAAAACGCGGTGCCGGAGAAATCACCTTGAATATGATGAATCAGGACGGCATGCGTCAGGGCTATGACATTGCCCAATTGCAAAAGGTAAGAGAGATCTGTAATGTTCCATTAATTGCCTCAGGCGGTGCCGGCAGCATGGATCATTTTTTGGTGGCATTTAAAGATGCCGACTGCGACGGAG
>CABQMD010000202.1 GCA_902465145.1 uncultured Succinatimonas sp.
ACCTGCCATACCGCCGTGATCAGAATAAACCTTAAATACCGAAGCTAAAAAAGCCGCTCCCAAAAGTTCAAAAATGATGGATACAGTGGTTGAGGTAGGCAATCCCAGCGAATTAAACGCATTTAGAAGCAGAACATCACTGATCATCACAGATGCGAAGATGATCATGATCTCTTTGTAGGTAAACATTTCCGGGTAGAACATGCCTTTTCTGGCAATTTCCATCATTCCGGATGAAGATGTGGCTCCTATGAGCACACCGCAGGAGGCTACTCCTATGATCACGGCCAAAGGCGCGATGCGCGTACCCACGGCAGAATTTAGGAAATTGGCTGCGTCGTTACTGACACCAACAAAAAGGTCCAAAGTTGACAGTAACAACAGCAACACCACGAGCACGAAAAACAGCGATTCAAGCATCGAAGATCCTTTGGTCTTGGCAAATTTGTCGTTATTTTAACGGAGAGTGCAACTTTTTTTGCAAAAAAAACAGCGAAAATGGGTGATACAGCTTTTTTTTGTTTTCTATTTCTATATAGCTCGCTTAGAAAAAACATATGCCGTTCGACGTGCTAGGATCAATTGGTTTTGATAATTATCAAATATCAAAAATCGAGATTTTCTAATTTTTTATAAGACTATGCCTGCAGCCTCCCCTAAAAAAACAGTTTTCAACTCAACCCCTTTTGAAAAACTCAATTCTGTATATAAAAAATGCATATTGGGATTAATCTGTTGCCATTACCGTCTTTATCCCGAAGTAATTAATGCTACTTTCAGATACTACGGGTTAAGCAGACCAGAATGCACATGTTTATGGTCTTACATACGTTCAAATAACTGGCTCACCGAAGACTTGTACCTAACCTTTACTGAAAAAGGAGTAAGCGGCGATCATTTTTACAATTTTATTCGCAGTTTTACCAAAACTGCCAATTTTCAACCTATAAAAATGCTAAACGCTCTTGAATCGTTAAACGGAGATTGCTCCATATTCAACGATGCCGAACTTAAAAAAGCATGGGCCAAGGGTGCCAGTCAAACCGGCTTACAAGATATACCGCGATTTAAAGACAGTGAATATGCATGGATGCTAAAGAGGATCATTACCAAAGGTAAAATTTCACAAACTTTGCGCCCCAAATCACTTAAAGAAGATGAAGATTTCACTGATGATCCTCAGACATCCGCAACAGAATTTCAACCGCTTTTTATCTCAATGATGTTAAAAAGTCCTGAATATAATGTTTTTTTTTAACACTTGCTCAAACTTAACCCTAAAAACCGTTCTTGAAAACTGCAGTAGTTTCGCATATAGCGCCATCCCAGCCGTACTTGCCCAGAAAATTTAAAAAGGCTTTGCAAAAGTCAAAGATTCCGAACAATACAAAACTTTCAATTCTTGGTTACTAATGCAGGAATTCTTCTACGAAGGGAACGTGCAAAAATTTATCGAGCTAATTCCAGAAGGATACACCGAGCATTTCATCCTGCTTGCATTTTCGGCATATCAGGACGGGAACGCTGCAGACGCAGTCAAGCTTATGCGTAAAGCGCTTACCTTGCAAAAAAAGAGCAAAATCGTACAGGCAGTTCCGAGCGTTTTTTCTGGAGAGATTATGAAAATTGGCTTTACGGACTCTTTTTATATTCAGCACGCATGACTCCTGCAAATGCCAAAAGCATTTCGGCAATTTTAAAAGATAAAAATAATAATTATTTCGAGAACTCCCTGCTGACCATTTTCTGTGCTTTGGCCGAGGAAAAAGATCCAGCAGATTACGTTGAACCCTTTATAGAAAAAGCTTCAAGCAACACCCTCAACACTCCTTTACAAATTTTAATGTATGAAAGCATACGTTACGGCTTACATGCAAAAACTCTTGATTGTGATACACGTCTGGACTCTCAGACTTTACAAAAATGTACTCAGACCAGTGAATTATCTGATGAAGAAAAAGCCTTATACGATCATATAAGAGAAGAAACGGCCTCTTCATTGCAAGACGGCGTAATCAATCCTGTCCAGGCTTTGGCGGCTTTAACCAAGTTGCGTCAGGCTGCCTGCTCGATGGAACTTATCGACAGCAAACTTACGGTACGTTCATCAAAAACAGAAGCATTCTTAAACTTGGTTAACGAGCTCATAGAGAACAACCACCGTGCATTAGTTTTCAGTCAATTTACCTCGCATCTTGCCATCATCAAACGTGAACTTGATAAAAAGAATATCGAATATCTATATCTTGACGGTTCCATGACTGCAAAAGAACGCATGAAACTTGTGGAAAAATTCAATGAAGGTACCATGCCCCTGTTTCTCATCAGTTTAAAAGCCGGAGGCACCGGTTTGAATCTGACGGCGGCGGACTACGTCATTCACCTTGATCCATGGTGGAATCCTGCCATTGAAGAGCAGGCAAGCGATCGTGCCTACCGCATAGGACAACAACGACAGGTTACTGTCTATCGTCTGATCGCAAAAGGCACTGTTGAGGATAAAATTTTAAAACTGCACTCAACCAAGAAATCTCTTGCCGACGCTTTGCTTGAAGGTACAGAAATGTCGACCAAGCTTGGACGTGAGGAAATTATGGAACTCTTGGAACTGGCCGGTCATTGATCGGGCATTCTTACAGTGATAAAAAGAGGAGCAAGTTTTTATACCTGCTCCTCTTTCAAAATATAGGTAAAGACATATGCTTCCCCCCCTTCATTAGTAAATTTCCAAGACTATCAGAGCAGATCGGACAGTGATCAGTATTTTTTACGAATAAACTAAGTCTTTGATATACGATCAGT
>CABQMD010000203.1 GCA_902465145.1 uncultured Succinatimonas sp.
GTTCGTTTACGGCAAATGCGGCAGATGCTCTGACCCTTCCTGATTATTTTGCTGCGCGTTTTTGCGATAAATATCGTATTACTTCGATACTGGCAGCCGTGATCATTTTGATCTTTTTCGTAATTTACTGCGCTTCAGGTATGGTTTCAGGTGCCCGTTTATTTGAGCAGACTTTCGGTATGGACTACAGCAATGCTCTGCTGGTAGGAGCCGTATCCACCATACTTTACGTATTTATAGGAGGATTCATCGCCGTAAGTTGGACCGATACCGTGCAGGCATCGCTGATGCTTTTTGCCCTGATCCTCACCCCTATTTTTATTTTTACCGAAGCCGGCGGATTCAATGCGGCCGTATTACTGGTTGATGAACGTAACCCTGAGCTGTTCAGTTTCATGAAGGGCATTTCTTGGGTGGCAATAATTTCTTTTGCTGGATGGGGATTGGGTTATGTAGGACAGCCGCATATTCTCGTGCGTTTTATGGCAGCAAAGAGCGTGCGCGGTATGGGCGGAGCCCGCCGTATTTCTATCAGCTGGATGATTTTGTGTCTTGCAGGTGCGGTTATCATCGGTATGTTCGGTAATGCTTTTTCCGTATTGCATCCTGAAATAGATATCAGTAACCCCGAAAAGATCTTTGTAATCATTACTCAGACTCTGTTTACTCCGTGGATTGCCGGAATTTTATTGTCAGCCATCCTGGCAGCCATCATGAGTACTTTATCCTGCCAGTTGTTAGTGGCATCGACTACTCTTACTGCAGATTTTTACCGTCGTCTGATAAGACCACATGCCTCCCAGAGCGAATTGGTGTGGTGCGGTCGCGGTATGTTACTTTTAGTGGCTGTGATAGCTTTTGCAATTGCCTCTGATCCTACTTCTGGGATTCTGTCTCTTGTTTCATATGCGTGGGCAGGATTCGGTGCCTCTTTCGGACCTGCGGTGGTGCTTTCGCTTTTTTGGAAAAATATGAACCTTAAAGGATGCATTGCAGGTATGGTTACCGGAGCCGTGGTGGTGATTGTGCAGGAAAATCTCATGATCATGGATTTGTACTCTTTGGTACCAGGATTCATTCTCTCGGTTCTGGCTATAGTCACGGTGTCAAAACTTACTGCCAGCAAAGAAGATCCTTGTCAGGAACTTTTCCATAAGCTTGAACAGCAATTCTGGCAGGAAGTAAAAGAGCGCTGAGCAAGCTTTTGACAAACAGCAGATCCCGTCTTAGTGCAGACGGGATTTTTTTTCTGCTAAAGTTGTTAGCCGTTGGCTGTTGAATTAAGGTATGCTTTGAAATATTTCATCCCACAGATTTACTAGACAGGTTTTGTTTTAAAAGGTTGTTTCTTTGAAAATTTTCCCTTTTTTCAATCCCTGTTTTTTTGGTTTGAGACAGCATTGTGAAAAGAACGATCAAACTTCCGGCCAACGTTTATCTCAGATCCTATTTACGCAAATGCGGAGTACGTTTTGATACTAATGTCATCGATACTGTGTGCAGTCGCGGTTTAGGGATAAGTTTTCTCGTAACTTTGGTACTTGCGGCTTTGTTGTGGTTCGGGCATTGCTCCGGATTGAACCTATTTTTTTCAGGCAATTCTTTTTGGATAATGCTTTTTTTGTTATGTGCATATCTTGGATTTTATCTGTTGAGGCTTTGCTGGTGTCTTAAAAAGCGTAAAAAAATGCGTTCTGACAGGATACCTGTAGTATGCGAGGCATACGCCGTGGTCTTATACGATGAGACGAAATTTTTTAATTTAGGATCAGGTCGTTGGCAACGATCGGCTATTTTGTATAAAGAGACCGGATCTTTAAAACCCAGATTTTTTTCAGGCGCCGTGCGCCGGGGCTTTTGCTATGATTTTTGTCCTGATCAGGTGGTAAGGATTTTTTTAGATAGGGTAAATCCGCGTTTTTATACTGTGGATGATCAAAGTGCTACGGCTTTTACCAGAGTGAAAAAGAATTATTCAACGTCTCGAACCGTAGGCGAAGTGTTCAGCACCAGCGCTCAAAATGATATCGCAAGCGGAAAATAGGCCCCTGTTTGTCATAAGAAGATCTCTTCTAGAGCAAATGACGGATCTTTTTGTGCTCTTAATATTTTAAGAGTTCTGCGCATATCCTCATTCGGGCAGGTAAAGCGGTAGCGCCAGGTGGAAAAGCCTTCAAGTTCATGTCTTATCACGCTGTCACGCGTGGCAAAACCTAATTGGATGAGTAATGTTCCAAGTTCTTTGCCTTGAGGAGAGAGTCCGATGGAATCACCGTATAAAGGATCCTGCCCGTCCTTGTCGTATAACCAGTCAAAAGCATCATTGCTGTTTTCAAGGCTTTTTCTTAAAAAAGCGTAATCGCCTCCTGAACTGTAGGGCAGAAACTTAAAACCGTTTGTTATGACATGGTTTATACATACTGGACAAACCACTTTTATCAGCCTGTCAGAAAACGAAAAGCCACCGTATAAAGAGCAAATGCGCTCAAGACATTCATTCTGATTAATGCCATGCGCTTTGGCTGTTTTTCTCAGTTGTACCGAAAAAACATCGTTTACTTCTTCTTTGGTAAATCCGAACAGAGTGTCGTATTTTTCAGACGAAGACAGATCGCTTACCAACGGCAGACCTTCTGAAAGTTCAGAGGCCAGACGAAATTTGATGTGACCTGATAAAAATGCGTACTGAATGCGATCTCCGGCGTGTTTTAACACGTTGAGCATTTCAAGGTATGTAGCCAGTGCTTCAGGACGGTAACGCTCATCCATGGCCGAGGCCATGATGAAGGGAATATCGT